>JBFMHI010000001.1:0-63286 GCA_040753085.1 bacterium
GATTCCTGCTTGCGCAGGAATGACAAAAAGTGCAAAAGTATAGGCTTCTATTAGATAAAGCTATCTTTCAAAAAGCCTTGTTGGCCCAATAGCACAAAACCTTTTCTGGAAGTGCGGAATGCAAGTTAGAAAAGCTAAAAGATTACAGTGACTATTACTATCTTACTTGCAGGTGGATTAGTGGGGTTGTTATTTAAAGACGTACGGTTGCCATTGAATATTATTATGTTTGTTGTAGGCATTATATCAGAAATAATTTTGGCATCATATCTGGTTATTTTAAATGCCGGCATTAAGAACCTCTTAGAGAAATTGGAGGTCATCAATGATTGAGGTAATAGGGGCAGTAATTCTGGGAGGAGTATTTTTATACTTTATATGGGCATTTACTCATGAGCCCAAAAAGAAACACAATTAGTAACCGTTCAGCCACGGATGCACACAGATGAAACACGGAAAATCCCGCTACGGCGTATTTTCCTGCAACTAAGGTTGTAGGGACAACCCGTGTGGTTGTCCGCCTACGGAACGGAGAGGGACAAGCTTTGTCCCTACAACTCAGCCTTCTGTCCTCTGTTATTTATCTGTGCTAATCCGTGTTAATCAGTGGCTAAACAGTTACCACAATTAAAGTCTGCATAGTTAAAACCGAAGGCTAAGGGAGAGGCGGTGGATGTTGTCCGAGTTGCGGTCATGTCTGAGGAAGGCGTAATCGAGGCGGCATATCTTCCAGGTAAGTCCTAGGCCGGCGGTAACTTTAGCTTCTTCGTCTTCATCAAATTTGGCGCCTAATCTTAAAGCCAGAGGGCTGCCCGGACGATATTCGGCCCCGAGTCCGTATTGAATATCTTCATCTTTTTCTTTAACGGCATCGAGGACAAAAATGGCCGTCTCATTAAAAAGGTTTAAGGCCAAGCCGCTTCTGACTGTCCGAGGTAAAGGGTCTTCTTTAGGTCTATCATAACTCAGATTTTGGAGGACTAACCCGAATTTCAAAGGACGGAAGGAAGCTATGCCTCCCACATCAAGGTAGTTGGCTTTAGTAATTTCAGCTTCCCTGTTCTTCTGGTAAATATATTTAAAGTTAGCCCCTATCTCGAAATTCCTACCTATCTTTCCGGCCCAGGCAAGAATCCCCAGCAAATCATAGGGCGTGAAAGAAGCTATCTCATCACCGGACTCGTCCCTTTGGCGTACTTCATCTAAATGGAGATAAGTCAATCCCCCACCTACCGCCCCAAGCCTGCCCAGGGGATGGGCATAGCCGACAAATTCCTCTCGAATATCTCCGTAAAAGACAGCGTGGGTAAAGGCCAGCTCCTTTTCCCGGAGTTTCCCCAAACCAGCCGGATTCCAATGAAGGGCATTTATATCATCGCTTAAGGCCGTAAAGGCCCCCCCTAAGCCGGCTGGTCTGGCGCCAATCCCGATCTTCAGCAGACCGCTTCCGATATCTTCCTGTCCCAGGGCAATCCCCGACCAGAGGCAGACCATAAGAACGAAAATGGTTGTTTGACTCTTTTTGGTCACCATTTTATTACCTCTAATTTTATCTTACTAAAAGCTCTTTCGTCAAGCAGAATTTTACTGCCTCGGTGAAAAATACGGTCCAGTGAACTTTTAGCTTGACATAATCAGCTCTATTGTGATATATTTCCGATGGTTCAACACGGCTAGCCTTGATAATGAAAGATCAAGGGAATAAATCTTAGAAAGGAGATAATAAAACCATGGATATGGCGGTCAGGTGCCCGGAATGCGATGAGGAATTGATAATCCCTGAAGACGCTGAGGAAGGAGAGATAATAGACTGCGAGAATTGTGGGGTAGAGATTGAGATCGTTTGTATTGATCCTTTGGAGATTAAAATCTTTGAAGAAGAAGAAAAGTAAGAGAAATGTATTCCAGACAAATAGAGGAAATTATTGCTCAGATAAAAAGAGGGTATGCGGCCAAATATGATCGGGTAGTAATAGAGGCGACCCCTGTTCTTAATCAGCGCCGGCAAGAATTAGTCCTGAGAGGGAGAGTGCTGCTGTCGAGCCAGAGGGATCGAATAGTTAATGCCCTGGGGAAAAGAATCCCTTTCAAGATTATCGACCGTTTACTTATCCTCTCTGATCCGACCCAACCTGCCCTGAATTGGGGAAAGGCAGGACAAGAGATAGTAGGGCTTAGAAGGCAGAGGGATTCTTTCGAGCTTTCTACTCAGACGACACCGGAAGATAATCCTTTCAGGGTTTTAATCAAGGATGGAAGGCAGTATCTCATCCAGTTAGACGACCTAAGCCTGGGCTGGGTCTATGAAGATGAAATAGTCATTCTTGAGCCGCCTTGGGAAGATCTCTGGAAAGAAATAAAGAGACCTGAGAAGGGTAAGTTGATTAAGATTGAACCAAAAGATTTGAGTAAACTCGCCAACACCGCCCTGAAATATGTGAGAATAACGCCTTATCATCGAGGTGGAAGAAGCCGCCAGGGCCTTGACTGTTCCGGTCTTATTCAAGTTATCTTTAAAGAAGCCCTTGATTTAGTCCTTCCCAAACATGCCCTTGATCAGATGAAGATGGGTCAGAGATTGAGTCGATTGGAAAGACAAACAGGGGATTTAATCTTTGCTAAAGTAATCGGCAGGAATATAGTTCACGTTGGGTTGCTGTTAGTTAACCAAAAGAAAAAGGTTGTCCACTCATGCTTAAGAAAGGGACAGGTGGTGGCTGAAGCCCTGGAAGATTTTTTAAAAAACTATAAGCCGGTTGGTTACAGGCGGTACTTGTTTACCTCACCGGAAGGCAAAGATGATTGAGATAGACGGATCGAGATATTCAGGAAGCGGCACTATTCTCCGTTACGCCGTAGCACTTTCAGCCTTGATGGGTAAGACGCTTCGGATGATAAATATCCGGGCTAAACGAGGTAAGCCCGGCCTGCGGTCTCAACACCTGAAATCTGTTCTGGCCTGTAGTGAGTTGGTCAGAGGTGAAGTAGAAGGGGCCGAAGTCGGCTCCCAGGAGATACTTTTTAGGCCAGGCAGTTCAATAAAAGGCGGCTATTATGAGTGGGAGATCGGCACGGCCGGTTCATCCACTATGCTGGCCATGACGGTTCTGCCCTTGCTTATTTATGCAGACAAACCTTCCAAATTAAGAATATCCGGTGGTCTATTTCAGGACCATGCCCCCTCCGCCTTTCATATGGCCCACGTGCTCTTTCCCGTCATTAAACAGACAGGGATTGAAGCCTCACTTGAAATAATTAAGCCAGGTTATGTGCCAAAAGGTGGAGGAGTAATAGAAGTTCAGGTCGAGCCGGTCGCTTATCCTCTTAATCCGATTAGATTACTCAAACAGGGGGGAGTAGTTGAAGTTAATGGGAGGGCTCTTTCTTCCCATCTTAGCCGTCAGCGGGTGAGTGAACGGATGGCTGAACCCTGCCGGCGAATCCTCCAACAGAAAGGATATGCCCCCAAAATAGAGGTGGTGGATGATGAATCAGCCCTGCAAAAAGGGGCGGCTTTAGCTGTCTGGGCCAGGACTGATACCGGCTGCCTCATTGGGTCTGACATGGCCGGCAAGGTTGGCCGGGCGGCTGAAGCCATTGGCCGGCATGTAGCCAGAGCCTTACTGGAAGATATCGAACAGGGGGCTACAGTGGATAGATTCCTGGCCGATCAATTAATCATCTATGCTGCCCTGGCTAATAGGGTCTCAGAATACCTCATCCCTTCTCTTACCGATCATGTGGAAACAAACCTGTGGCTGGTGGAAGAGATAATCGGGGCCAAAACAGAGGTGGCGGATAAACGAATCCGGATTGAAGGTATTGGGTATGGGGGGGCTAAGTGAGATCATTTATTGAAGAGGCCTTATGAAGTATAGACAGCCTGGATAGGGTGGAGGTGAAGAATGGCCAGGCGAGAAGGTAGCTGAGGATGATCTTATGAAGTATGGACAGGAGGGACAGGGTGGAGATAGTGGACGAGGCGGCAGGGCCGGCCAACCGGAAGTGGATAATCTGATTCCGAAGCACGGCGGCTATCGGAAGCTGAAGAGCTTTCAGATCGCGCAGTTGGTCTATGATGTGACGGTGCGATTTTGTGACCGGTATATCGATAAGCGGAGCCGGACGCATGACCAAATGGTTCAGGCGGCGCGGTCAGGGGTGCAGAATATCGCTGAGGGGAGCCAAGCATCAGGCACATCGAAGAAGTTTGAGCTGAAATTGACGAATGTGGCGCGGGCGAGTTTGGAGGAGTTGCGATTGGATTATGAGGATTTTCTGCGGCAGCGGGGGCTGTCAAAATGGGACAGGCAGGATGCGCGCCGGGCGGAACTGATTGATCGGCGGTTTGGAACCGTCGATGAAATCGCCGATTGGATACGGGAAGTTCATATCAGGAGTGGACTGAGTGGACAGAGTAGACAGGGTGGACAGAGTGGACTGAGTGGACAGAGTGGACTGAGTGGACAGAGTAGACAGGATGGACAGAGTGAACTGAGTGGACAGAGTGGACAGGGTGGACAGAGTGGACAGGGTGGACAGGGTGGACAGGGTGGACAGGGTGGACAGGGTGGACAGGGTGGACTGAGTGGACAGAGTGGACAGAGTGGACAGAGTGGACTGAGTGGACAGAGTGGACAGGGTGGACAGAGTGGACAGGGTGGACAGGGTGGACTGAGTGGACAGAGTGGACAGGGTGGACAGAGTGGACAGGGTGGACTGAGTGGACAGAGTGGACAGGGTGGACAGGGTGGACTGAGTGGACAGAGTGGACAGGGTGGACAGAGTGGACTGAGTGGACAGAGTGGACAGGGTGGACAGAGTGGACAGAGTGGACAGGGTGGACCGAGTGGACTGAGTGGACTGAGTGGACTTAGTGGACAGGGTGGACAGGGTAGACAGGGTGGAGCGTCCATTGAGTCTACTTTGTCCACTAGGTCCATATCGTCCACTAAGTCCACCTTGTCCACCAAGTCCACCACGTCCATATCGTCCACTAAGTCCACCAAGTCCACCACGTCCACATCATCCACCAAGTCCACTTATCCCGAGATTGCGGCCAATGTCGCTTTGACGCTGATCGCGGTGGCCTGTAGTCTGCTGGATCGGCAACTGACGGCGCAGTCCAAAGCCTTTGAGCAAGAGGGCGGTTTCACAGAAAGGCTGTATCAAACGCGCCAAAGGGCAAAGAGGAATCAATGAACGTCATAACCGAAAATCAAGCTAAATGGTAATGTTACAATGCACTACTGACAAGAGGAGGTTGAAGATGAAGATCAAGAGGAGGTTGAAGATGAAGATCAAGAGGATGTTGAAAATGAAGATATGGTTGGGTGTCTTAGGATTACTTTTATGGCTGCCGGTTACTTCTTTTGGGGGAGAGGTTCTGATCGACATAGACGAGGAATGGAGATATCTGGAGGGGTATGCCCCGCCGCCTAAGAGCTGGAATCAACTTAACTTTGATGATTCAGACTGGTTGAGAGGAGAATCCGGCTTCGGTTACGGTGATGAAGATGACGCTACCTTGCTCCCGGAGATGCAAGGAAAATTCACTACCCTTTATCTAAGGAAGAAGTTTGTAGTGACTGACTTAGCCACGGTCAAAACCCTCTTTCTAAACGTAGATTATGATGACGGCTTTGTGGCTTATCTTAATGGAACAGAAGTAGTCCGGGTCGGATTAGATGAATCGGTTGACTACGATTCCCTGGCTGAAAATCACGAGGCCATCCACGATGGAAAGTTAGATATGACTCACCCCCAGAATTATAATCCCTTACCTACCCTGGAGCCTTTTAATTTGAACCGATTTATCGGCCTTCTAAAAAAGGGAACAAACCTTCTGGCTATTGAGGTCCATAATGCCACGCTTGATAGTTCGGATCTGACTATGATTCCCCAATTGGTGGCTGATGAATTTATTTATGGCTTCGTTATCGCCTCGGCTGACACCTGGGCATATAGGATTCCTGCCCCAACCCTTTCGGATCAGGCCGAGCCTAACTGGACCGATCCGAGGTATAATGATGGAGGCTGGATGAGAGGCCCTTCTGGTTTTGGTTATGGAGACGAAGACGATCGAACCATCCTTCCGGCAGGCACCATTTGTGTTTATACCAGAAAGGATTTTTGGATTGAGGATAAGGAGAAGATTGGTTCTCTTATCTTACAGATAGACTATGATGACGGATATATTGTTTACCTCAATGGTCGGGAGATAGCCCGAAGTAATGCGGCCCCCTATCGTTATTACGCCTCGGTGGCCTTAACAAAACACGAGGCGGTAATTGACAAGGGAATTAAAGATACCATCAAAATCGATCCGGCTCTTCTGGTCAAAGGAAAAAATTGGTTGGCTATCTCAGGGCATAATTTTAAAAGTCCCCAAAAGATTCCGGCGGGTGACGATGATATGAGCCTTTGTGTGGAGCTGTTGTCCAGGAAGGAACCAGAAAGAGGAAAAGAGAGGAAATAAGTCAATGGAAGCCTATAACTTAGTAAGCTTTGCCGGCATCTTTTTGCTGTTGGCTTTTGCCTGGCTTTGTTCTTCCCATCGAAGAGTCCTTAATGGGCGGGTTGTTTTATGGGGAACAAGCTTACAATTACTGTTTGCCCTGTTTATCTTTCAGGTTCCAGCCGGGACAAAGGTCTTCTTGGCCATTAACGAGGCGGTGGTAAAGGTCCTGGACTGCGCTACGGCCGGAACCAAATTTCTCTTTGGCCGTCTGGCCCTTCCGCCGGGCACACCTGATTCTTTAGGGTTTTTCCTGGCCTTTCAGGCCTTACCTACCATTGTCTTCTTTGCCGCCCTGGTGGGCGTCCTTTATTATTTAAACATAATGCCCCTGTTTATTCGGGGATTTGCTTATATTTTTACCAGACTGATGCGGTTAAGCGGGGCAGAGTCTTTATGTGTTTCGAGTAATATCTTTGTGGGGATTGAATCTGCCCTGACTATCCGGCCGCATTTGAATGATATGACCCGTTCCGAGTTATGCACTATTCTGACCGCTGGCATGGCCACTATTGCCTCCAGTGTGATGGCCCTTTATGTCTTCATCCTGCAGGGAGAATTTCCCACCATTGCCGGCCATCTGGTTTCTGCTTCTATTCTCTCTGCCCCAGCCGCCGTGGTTATGGCCAAGATTCTTTTACCGGAGACGGAAACACCAGCCACCCTGGGGGTAAAGATTCACCCTCACTATGAACGAGAAAATAACCTTATTGAGGCGATCATTAACGGCGCCAACAATGGCCTGCGGCTGGTAGCCGGCATTACTGCCTTACTGTTGGCCTTTCTTGGTTTAGTCGCTCTGGTTGATTTGTTCCTGATGGTGGTGGGAGGCTGGGTCAATAACGGGTTGAATTGGCAGATTGACTGGTCGCTTCGGGGACTACTGGGTTATATTTTCTATCCCTTCACCTTAGCGATCGGCATTCCACCGTCTGATGCGGGGGCTATCGCCAGGATAATCGGCGAACGGGCCATAGTCACTGAAGTCCAGGCATATCAGGACCTGGCCCAGTTATTGGCGGCAGATGTATTAAAGCACCCGCGCTCAACAGTAATCACTACTTATGCCCTCTGTGGCTTTGCCCATGTAGCTTCCCTGGCCATCTTTGTGGGAGGCACCGCTGCTCTGGCCCCAAAACGAACCAAAGACCTTTCGGCGCTGGGATTCAGAGCGCTCTTAGCCGCTACTCTGGCCTGCCTGATGACGGCCGCCGTGGCCGGGACTTTCTTCTCCCAAGGCTCAATATTGATGGGGCGCTGAGAGGAGAGAGTTGAGGTATGTGGATCTACATTAACGGAGAATTCTTTACCAAAGACCAGGCCAAGGTCTCCGTCCTTGATCGGGGCTATTTATACGGCGATGCTGTCTTTGAGACTATGCGGATTTGTAGGGGGAGGGTCTTCAGGTTGAGACAGCACCTGGAAAGGCTTCAGGCCTCAACCAGGGCCATTTCTCTCGATATTCCCCCTATCAGTCGGATGGAAGAGGCGGTCTATGAAACAGTTCGAAAGAACGGCATGGATGAGGCCATCCTGAGACTTAGCCTTTCCCGGGGTGAGACAGAAAAGCCAGGACTCGATATTTCCGAGGGGAAACCAACCCTGGTAATCGTAGTCAGACCCTTTACTCCCTATCCAGATCATCTTTTTCAGCAGGGGATTTCAGTAGTTACGGTGGCCACTCCGAGAGGCAGTGGATTTCTACCTCAAATCAAATCAGCCAATTTTTTGACTAATATCCTGGCTAAACAGGAGGCGGCTGCCAGAGGCGCCTTTGAGGGGATAATGCTTGATGAAGACGGCTATGTGACGGAAGGGAGCATAAGTAATATCTTTATTATTGATCGGGCCGGACAGTTGGTTACCCCTCCGGCGCATAGTCTTTTGAAAGGGATAACCAGAGAGGTAGTCATAGAACTGGCTCAACAAGAGGGCCTTATCACTTACCAAAAGAGAATGACCCGTTACGATCTTTTCACTGCCTCCGAATCCTTCCTTACCTTTACCTCCGCCGGGATCATGCCGGTGGTTAAGGTGGATGAGAGAAAAATTGGCGAGGGTAAGGTCGGCCCTCTGACTGAACATCTCCGCCAATTATATGAAGGTCTTCTCGGCACACATGTTGACAAGTCTCGAACTTGTCATTTCTGCTCCTGTGAAAACAGGGGCGGCAATGACAAAAAGAAGCAATGTGGTAATATCAGAGGGGAAGTTCGGGGTAATGAAATTTAATTGACATTTATACTGCTGTCGTGCTATAATTTAAGTATTGAATTTAAGTTAAGTGAAAAATTATGCTTGAATTTAACAGTCTGAAACACATATTTAAAGATTATCCCTATATTGCTTCAGCCTATCTTTTTGGCTCTCAGGCTACAGGGAGGATAATGCCAATGAGTGATGTGGATATTGCTATCTTAGTGATGGATAATGCTCCAAAGGGCAGAGAACTTTTACACGAAGAGGATTATCTATCTTACAGGATTGCAGAGGGTTTGAAGGTAAGGGAGGTTGATTTAATAGATCTCAATAGTCAGGGATTGATCTTTCAACATAATGTTCTAAGGACAGGTAAGCTTATTTACGATGCTTATCCACTATTCAGGATACAATTTGAAATGAGGGTAATTCCCCAATTTTGTGATTTTGAGCCAACCCTTAGATTTATTGAGCGGTTTCATTTTCAGGGTCGACTGAGGAGATTAGCAAGGGTATGAATTCCAGAGATATTCAGATAAAGATAGATATTATCATCAATAATTTTGAAAAATTAAATATTTTAAAGTCAAAGAGATACGAAGAGTTTATATCAGATTTTAGAAATATGGATTCAACCCTTCACATTCTTCAGACCTCTATCCAGGCACTCCTTGATATTGGGAGCTATATCATTGCCTCCCTTGGTTTGAGGACACCAAATACTAATGCAGAGATTATAAAGATATTGAGTGAGGCCGGACATATTGATCGAGATAAGGCAAAGACCTACATAAAGATAACCCAGTTCAGAAACAGGATTGTGCACCTCTACAACCACATAGATACAGAAACACTCTACGACATCCTGGTTAATGAACTGGATGACATAAAAGAATTCTATATAAACCTGCTTCAGGTTATTGAAAAATATCAAAGATGGAAAACCCCCAGGTGAGGTGGATGCCCTTCTGGCCGCCACTGCACAAGTATCCTCTATGAAAGCTTATTATTTTATTATTTCTACTCATAACCTTATGTCTGAATCACAAGAAGGGGACAATTCTGATTGACAAATCAACTGAAGTTTGTTATACTCATAGCGCCTCTCCCAAAACCGGCAAAAGTAGCCCAGCCCTTCCGGCGGTGAATATGCCCCCTTCCAAAAAGTAGGTTTTAGGATAGGCTCTTAGACGGGGTGGGAAAGGTCACCATATTAACTCCACCACGAATTGGATGGGAAAGAGAATGCCTGAATTTTTAGTCCTGTAGGGGCGAATAATTATTCGCCCCTACCCAAAAAAGGAGATAAAGAGAATGCCTGGATTTTTAGAGCGGATTGATAAGCCGCTTGATTTGAAACATCTTACCATTACTGAGCTTCAAGCCCTGGCTTCTGAAATCAGGCAAATGATTATCCATACCGTGGCTAAAACAGGCGGGCATCTGGCCTCTAATCTGGGGGTGGTGGAACTAACTATCGCCCTTCATTATTGCCTTAATTCTCCACGCGATAAGATCATCTTTGATGTCGGCCACCAATCCTATACTCATAAGCTCCTCACCGGCAGAAAAAAAGCCTTCTCTACTTTGCG
The DNA here is from genome assembly GCA_040753085.1 of bacterium. NCBI lineage: Bacteria > bacterium. The sequence continues at coordinate 10,309 of JBFMHI010000001.1, forward strand.
GCAACTCGACGGACTTTCTGGATTCCCCAGGCGAGAAGAAAGTCCTTATGATCCCTTTAATACCGGTCATGCCTCCACTTCTATCTCGGCTGCTTTGGGTATGGCGGTGAGCAGAGACCTTAAGGGAGAGAATTATGTAGTAGCGGCCATAATCGGGGATGGAGCGCTCTCTGGTGGCATGGCCTTCGAGGCCTTGAATCATGCCGGACACCTGAAAAACAACCTCCTGGTTATTTTAAACTCCAATGAGATGTCTATTTCCCCCTCGGTTGGCGCCATGTCGGCTTATTTGAACCGGCTTATTACTAGGCCTATTTACAACCGGTTAAGAGAAGATGCCCAGGAACTCCTTAACAGGATTCCATATTTGGGTCACCCCATAGCCACCCTGGCTAAACGGGTAGAGGAGGGGATAAAAAACCTGGTGGTCCCTGGAGCCCTCTTCCATGAGCTTGGATTTCGGTATTTCGGCCCTATTGATGGCCATGACCTGCCTTTACTTATAGAGACCCTGGGCCGGATCAAAGAATTCAAAGGCCCGATCCTCCTCCACGTGGCCACCAAAAAGGGCAAGGGATATCTTCCGGCTGAAAAGAATCCTACTTTCTTTCACGGCAGCAGCCCTTTTGAAATTAAGACAGGCCGTCCCCTGGATAATGGCAAGAAAGTAACCTATACTAAGGTATTTGCTAAGAATCTGGTAGAATTAGCTAAGCAGGATAGACGAATCGTGGCTATCACGGCGGCCATGGCTGAAGGGACGGGTCTGGCCCTCTTTAATCAGCATCTGCCTGAGCGGTTCTTTGATGTGGGTATTGCTGAATCCCATGCCGTCACTCTGGCGGCGGGGATGGCGGCCGAAGGACTAAGACCGGTGGTGACCATTTATTCCACCTTTCTCCAACGCGGTTATGATCAAATCCTGCATGACGTTTGTCTGCCCGATCTTCCAGTCATCTTTGCCCTTGATCGAGCCGGCCTGGTGGGTAATGACGGACCAACCCACCAGGGGATATATGATATTGCCTATCTCAGACATTTACCTAACCTAATTCTGGCTGCTCCCAGGGATGGGTTGGAACTCAGATTAATGTTAGAGGCAGCCCTGACCTGGAATCATCCCACAGCTATTCGATACCCCAGGGGAAAGGTTCCTTCTGAGGCACCCCCTGTCCGGCCGGCCATAGAACCAGGTCAGGCCGAAGTCCTGCGTGAGGGGGAGGACGGAGTCATCGTGGCCTTGGGAAATATGGTGGACAGAGCTATGGAAGTAAGCCGGACCCTGGCTAAGGAAGATATTTCAGTGGGGGTGATTAATGCCCGTTTTGTTAAACCCTTGGATAAAGAGCTTATCCTTAAAATGGGTAGTAGAAGAAGGCCGGTTATTACCCTGGAAGATCACACCTTGACCGGAGGCTTTGGAAGCGCTGTTCTGGAAGCCCTGGCTGAGGCAGGAATTACTGCCAGGGTTAAGTGTTTAGGCCTGCCGGATAAATTTGTAGAACATGGAGATGTGGAATCCCTTTATAAAAGATATGGGCTTGATACCGAAGGCATACTTAGAGAAGTCAGGGAAACCCTTAGCCAAAGGATATCCCGAAGCCCAGACTACAGAGCTGCCGAGCGCAGAACCCCACCATTCGCCATTCGCCATCCGTAATCCGCCATCAGTAAGATGGTTGACTAAAGTAGATAAGCTTCTTCTGGGCATTATTTTTCTTGTGATTGCCACCGGCTATCTGGGGGTTAAATATCTTCCAAAACAGGGCAAAATGGTCGAGATTGAAAGCCCTGGAGGGAGACAAGTAATTCCTTTAACCGGTCATCCCCAAAAGGTAACGGTAGCTGGGTGTTTGGGGTCAACTACCCTTGAGATAAAAAACGGGAAGGTGAGAGTAGTAGACAGTCCTTGTCCCCAGCATATATGTGTCAAGCAGGGTTGGAAGAGCAGGGGAGGGGAGGTCATTGTCTGTTTACCCAACCGAATTGTGGTCAAGGTGGTGGGGGGTGAATCGAAAGATGACCCTTCGACCCTGGATGGAGTCACCCAGTGAATGGCAGATGGCAACATTTGCGTTATCCGCGAGAATTAGGTGTCTGGTAGTCGTTAAACTATCAGCTCACCAGACTACCAGGCGCCAGACACCAGACTGATTGATCTTACGGGTTTCTCCTTACTGATAACCGATGACCTATCACCTGGTTGCCTCGAGTTATTGAAAAGATACGTCTGGAGGATAGGGCGATGATAGATTCTCAAGACATAAAAGAGGTTATCCATAGCATTCTCCAAAAACTTATTAGTGATTATGCCCCGCAAAAGGTGATTTTATTTGGCTCTCATGTTTATGGATATGCCGGACCAGACAGTGATATTGACCTTCTTATTATCAAAGAGACGGTAGACCGCTTCATTGATCGATGGGTGACAGTTCAACATATCCTCACCGGCACTCATCGATCCATTCCGGTAGAAGCCCTGGTGTTAACTCCTGCTGAGGTTGAAAAGCGGTTGGCTATTGGCGATCAGTTTATAGCGGAGATTCTGGAGAAAGGGAAGCTTTTATATGCCGCGTAAGGAATCGCTTTATCCGGCCGACTGGCTGCATATTGCAGAAAAAGATTTGAGACGAGTAGATCGACTTCTTGAGGAGGATGATCCGGAGTTGGCTGGTTTCTGCCTTCAACAGGCTGTGGAGAAGTTTCTGAAGGCGTTTCTTCTTTCCCAGGGATGGCAACTCCGACGGATTCATGATTTAGATACACTCCTTGATGATACGCTCGCCTATGATGCCTCCCTGGAAAAATTTAGGAGTGTGTGTCAAAAGATTAGCGGCTTTTACTTTGTGGAGAGGTATCCCTTTGTTGTCGAGTCTGATATCACGGAGGAAGATGTTCGCACCTCTCTGGAACAAGCTAAGAGGCTTATTGAAGAGCTTCGAAGGAAAGTTGCTGAAAGACGGGAAGATGCCGCTCCCTCGAATAACAATGAGTAATTACTGGCTGATCTTATTTACTCTCATCTTATGGCTATTGGGGTGCTCCAGAGAGTGGAATAACCCCTATGACCCTAAGAGCGATAACTACATGAAAATCTTGTGGACCACCAAGGAATATGGTGTCTGGCTTGATTCCCCCCGGGATGTAGACTGGCTTCCTGATAGCCAGACCTTCTTAATCACTGAATATCGTCAGACAGGGGGCAGGGTAATCGAGGTGAATAGGGCAGGGGAGATAGTCTGGGACAGCCGAGATAAGGGGGGGGAGTTTTCTTTCCCTCTTGATGCGGACAGGCTGCCCCAAGGAACAATCCTGATAGCCGAGTTCGGAAGGGTCGTTGAGGTAACTGATGCTGGAGATACGGTTTGGGAGCTTACGGGTGTGCTTGAGCCCGGAGATACAGAGCCGACCAGGCTTACTACCATAACCGATGCGGATAGGCTTGACGATGGAAATACCTTGATAGCTGAATCATCGAGGAACAGGGTTATTGAAGTGGATAAAGAGGGCAGGGTAGTCTGGGAATACAGTAAAGGTTTGTATTCTCCAGAGGACGCTGATCGCTTAGAGAATGGCAACACCTTAATAGTCGATGGTAAAAACAATCGGGTAATAGAGGTGAAGAGGGGAGGGGAGATGTGTTGGCAGCAGACGGGGTTGGGACATCCCCGGGATGCCGACCGGCTTCCCAATGGGAATATCCTGATCACTGATACGGACAACAAAAGGATCATCGAGGTAGACTCAGCCCATAGAATTGTCTGGGAACAAACCCATTTGAATTACCCTTATGAAGCAGATAAATTAGAATTAGAGAACGAGGAGATCATCATTTTTGCCGAGGCTAAGACCCCGGATAATTACGACCAGGTAGTGGAGATAAAGGTATCTGCTCAATAAATCGGGGTGGAGCCTAATTCGTTGTCCTTCGCCCCTGCGGGGCTTAATTTCCAAATTCAATCTTCCGTAGGTTGAAACCTACGGCTAAATTCCTTGGCGCCTTCGGTGCATATAGCAATTCTTATTCAAAAGTGAACATCGAGCAAATGAATAATAAGGAAGACCAATCAGGGGGAGAGTCTTAAATACGGAGAGAGGGGATAAGTTTGGATTTTTTTCAGAACCTATGGCAGAAGATAAAAAAAGCCTTTAGGGGCGGGGATGTCTTTCTTTGTGATACCTGCCGTTATGATTATCCATCTGCCTGCTATCGACCTGAAAGGCCTAATGCTACTCGCTGTCCGAATTACAAATCCAGGTAGAGTAGGGGGAGTAATCACCGGTGGTCAGTTTAAGGAGAGATACTTAAAGTGAATGATGAAGTTAAGAAGCCTAAGCTTCTAAAACAGAGAAAGCTATGGAAGATAAAGCCCTTCTCCAGGATAAAAGAAAGCGAGAAGCTCTACCAGCGGGATAAGAAGAAGGAAATAGTCGCTAAGGCGATTGAGGAAGGTTTAGCCGAAAAGGAAGGGGAGGATGAGAGGAGAGGCTTACCTTGATATTGAGACCTCTTATAATGGCCGCCTTACCGTTGTAGGTGTATACCGGGAAGATAACTCAGAAACAATAGGGGAGTTTCAAAACAAGGCGGTTGTTTCCAAAGGGACCAAAGGAAGCTCTATTCAGTTAATTGGGCAGATGATTACCCCAGCCGCCCTTCTTGAGATCCTTAAGGGGGTCAAAACTATCTTTACTTATAATGGCAGTCGATTCGATCTGCCTGTTATTAAAAGGGTTGCTGGCCTTGATTTAAGAGGATACTTTAAGTCTCACGATCTAATGTATGACTGTTGGCGTCAAAACTTATATGGGGGATTGAAGGCGGTTGAAAGAAAATTAGGGATTAAAAGAAAACTTCCTGACGTAGACGGCTGGGAGGCAATGGCCCTCTGGGCCAGGTATGAACGATTTAATGACAAAGCTGCCCTGCACCAGTTGTTGATCTATAACCGGGAGGATATAGAAAACCTGCCCCTTTTGAGGGAGAAGCTAAGTGGTAACTGGTCAGCCGTAATCGGTAATTAGTGATAACCGATTACGGCTTTCTTCTCACCGAGAACCGATTACCGGATGCCTGAGTAATTACTTTTTCATCCGGGTGGCCCACCGGTTATGGAGCCAAAACCATTGGTCAGGATAGCGTCTGATATATTCCTCAAGCTTCTTGGACAGAGAGGCCACGTTGGCCAGAATATCCTGCTTTCTATCGCCGGCTTGAATAAGAGGGTATGGTTTTTCAATAATGATTCGATGTCGGTTATCGGGCAGCCTGATGACAAAGAGGGGAAGAATATCGGCGCCTGTTCTCATAGCGAAGATAACCGGACCGGGCGGCGTGGAAGCCGGTTTATCAAAAAAACTGACAAATACCCCGCCTTTGCCTCCATCCTGATCGGCTAACATCGCCACTGTCTCACCTCTTTTTAAGCGCCGCAAGACTTCCCCGGAGGCCCTTTTCATAGAGATAGTGGTAAGCCCTATCTTTTTTCGCTGAGCCTCGATTAAATCCTCGGTTAATTTATTCTTCTGCCTGCGAACAACCGTGGATAGAGGACATCCTTTTAGGGGAAGAGCAGACCCAATAAGTTCCCAGTTTCCAAAATGAGCCATCAAGATAATGATCCCACGTCCCCTGGCACGGGCCGCTTCTAAATGAGACCAGCCTTCGATTATAATCCGGCTGCCAAGCCCTTCCTCTACAAACTGAGGCAGGTGAATGAATTCTATTAAATTCTTTCCCAGATTCCGGTAGGTCTGTCTGGCTATCTCCTCTATCCCTTGAGAAGGTAATTGAGTCTGAAAAGCGGTCTTAAGATTATCCAGGGTTCGCTTTCTGTAATGCGGCAGCAGGAAGTAGGTTAGATCTCCTAATCTCTCACCTAACCAATATCCTGCCTTAAGTGGGAGTATTCGGATAAAGGAGGCAATAATCTGAACCAAAAGGTATTCCAGGTAGTGCTTGATATTCATAGATGCTCGATGCTCGATGCTCGATGCTGGATGCTCGATCCTCGATCCTCGTTGCTCGATCCTCGATGCTCGATCCTCGATGTTCGATGCTCGATGCTCGATCCTCGTTGCTCGATCCTCGATGCTCGATGCTGGATGCTTCGATGCTCGAGGCTCGAGGATCGAGCATCGAGTTAAAAATCATACCCCAGGCTAAAGTGGAAGACAGATTTGCTTTTAATTTCTTTCAAGTCAGTAGGAAAGGCCCAATCAAGCCTGATAGGGAAGAAACCAAGGGTCAATCTGGTCCCCAGGCCGATAGCGCTGTGGAACCTCTCCCCTAAGTGATTTTTATCGTCATTCCAGAATCTGGGTTTTTCCGACTCATTCCATGCCCCGCCTAAATCGAAAAAGCCTACCCCACTAATGCCCTTCAAAGATATAGGTAGAGGGAAGGCCAGGTCGAGCCGGTCGATAAAGGGGACTCTCAGTTCTAAATTGGCTATAACCACCCGGTTGCCCCAAAACTTGTTGTATTGAACCTCACGCATGTCCCAACTGCCGCCCAGAGGAAAGATGTCAGGGTCTTTTCCTTCACTTATCTCTCCGGCTATCCTGAAGGCCAGAGCCGATCGGGCTGATAGTCTGATATACTTCCTCACATCGAGGATGTAATTGGTAAAACTCCGTTTTTTGAAAAAGACCGGCACTGACTGCTCTACCCTCAATACTAACCTGGCCCCATCTATGGGGGCCAATAAGCCCCACCTGGTCGTATCTTTCACATAAGAGAGGCCAACTATGTCCGCCCCCTCTTCTCTGACTTCGATCTCATCGGTTCCGGTCAAAAACTCCTCTCCTTTGAACTCAGAGATAAATTCAGCCTCCAGTCGGCGAAAGGTGTCAAGGGGATAAGCCAAGTAGAGAAAACCTCCATACCGGCGATTATCCAATTCCTTGTCTTCATCCCAGAAACGTAAATCCCTCCAGTTGAATAAACCCACCCCCACTACCGGTCTTTTGGCTAAATAGAGATAACGAAGAACAAGATTGAGATCAGCCAGGTTGCTAATCGTAGTTAAATAATCCGTCAAGAGGATAAAGCGGTGATTACCCAGGATATCACTGACGGCAATTTCAGTAAACCCGGTGAAGCCCTGACTGGTATTGTAAATTATATTACCCTGCGCCCAGTCCATGGTCAGATGCATTTTATAATCCTTCAGTTCAAAGGAAGTGTCAACAGAGGCCTCTTGCTTGGTCAACTTAGCCAGTTCATCCGCCTTTCCGCTCTGGGCGGTATAATCTAAGCCCCTTCCTACCTCTTCTCTGGTTAGCTTCTCCAGTTCACTCACATAGGTCACCGGTTCGCCCTCAAGATAAGCCGTGAAGGCCAATCTTTTCCCATCTCTTGATACCCTGGGAGATCGAGATCCACCCAAAGAATTGGTCAACTTCATCATCTGCTCAGACTCAAGATTATACTCATAAATGTCATAACCGCCCCCTATATCAGAGGCAAAATATAATCGCTTTCCATTCGGCCCCCAGGCTGGGTCTACATTTTGCTGGCCATTTTGGATCAGGGGCCTGATGGGAAGGCGGAAGGCGGCTGGCGCACCCACTTCGTGGGTACCCGGGATTATTGAGTCTAATTCAAGCAGGTAAATATCCCTGGCCTCACCATTTTCCACGACAAAGGCGATCTGCCTTTCATCCGGAGAACAGGCCGGTTGGTAAGCAGTAAATGTATCCGCCGTAAGCTGAGTAAGGGTGGTAGTTGTTGAAGGATCAAAGAGATAGAGGCTGCTTTTTCCGGCCTTTGTGCCGGCAAAGACCAGTCTTTTTCCCAACCAGGCCGGTGAAGAAAGGCTATCTAACCCTTCAAGAGGAATTCGCTTTGTGGCCTCTTCTCCAGGCACGTCTCGGATCAAGAAGTAATCCTTGGCCTTCTTGCTAACCAACAAGACAATAAATCGGCCGTCAGGAGACCAGTCAAGAGGATTTCCTTCCATATTTACCTCTTCAAGTTCATCAAACCCGAATTTATCCACCTCAACGCCGTCTTCAACCTTGATCAGGCTAACCCCGGCTCCCTTGTATCCATGTCTGGTTAAGACCGCCATTAAGTCTCCGCCGGCGGACCACACCGCCCCAAGGCTTATTTTATTGATCAACTTTTTGCCGTAAGTTTCCGGAGGTTCCTTGTCTGCCACATTAGGATAATATTTTCTCTTAGCATATCTTAGCCACCCTTCCCAGACCTCGGGAAGTTCCTGGCCTAAAGTTGATTTTACCACGGTTTCTATATTAGGTGAATCCCTGTATTTCTTGATCAGAAGGGCCGGCTTGTCCGGACCGTAAGTTTCAGCAATGTAGCCGACAAAGGAGGCGCTTTGTTTATACCCCAGGTAGACCTTAGGGGAGCTGGAAAAATCAGCCATCTCTTTCAAGGGAATGAGATCGTTATCAATAACGGCGTTTTGAAGGACAGCCTCGCCTTCCGGGTCCATCTTCCCGGCTCCATATTCGGCTATCCCCTCCATTAACCAAAGGGGCGGGGGGGTAATCATCCGGCTGGAAAAGAAGGCGCCAAAAGCATCTCGATAAAGTATATCGTAGGTAAAGATATGAACTAACTCGTGGGTAACGACGTGCTGAAACTGGGCATAGGAACCGGTAAAAGGTATGACAATCCGGTATTTGAATATCTCAGCAAATCCCCCCACCCCCCGATCAATAAACTCCAGGATAACATTGGTTTGTTGGAAATCAGAATGGGAGGGGAATATGATGAGGGGGATAGCCCGGCTGACTTTGAAGTCAAAATCTTGAGATACCTTGCGATAGGCCTCTTCAGCAAATTCAGCCGCTTTAGCGGCCAGGATTTCTGTGCCGGGATGGAAGTAAATATCAAAATGTTTGGTGGAGGCTATCTTCCAGGTAAAGTCTTTATACCTGACCCGGTTTTTACCAAAATCTTGCCCGATTACAGGTTGGGAAAAGAGAAGAGAGATAAAAATCCAGCCTATGATGAAAAGCTTAGTTTCGAGTTTTAAGTTATCCACTTTACCTATATCCCCTTTATCGGTGATCGGTCATCGGTAACAATTGATGTAACCGTTCAGCCACCAAGGCACAAAGACACAAAGGGGAAAATATCTGTTGAGCTATTAAGAAATAATCCTTTAATCTTTGTGTGTTAGTGTCTTTGTGGCGGAACACTTACCAATTGATTACTGGTTACTCCTCACCGATGACCGATCGCCTGGTTGCGCCGAGTTATTAAGAAGATACAATCCCCCCACTATTTCTAAATAGGGCCAACTTTTCCTCCATTGAACCCTCAGGCACATCAATCCCTCTGGTGGCCTCAAGGAGAATGGTGACCTCATATCCATTTTCCAGACCATCCATCGCCGTAAAATAAACGCAAAAATCCGTGGCCAGCCCGGCCAAGTAAAGATGTTTTACTCCAAGTGCCTTGAGGTAGCCGTCGAGTCCGGTAATGGCTGTCTTCGAGTTGTCTCGAAAACCAGAGTAAGAATCCACCTCAGGATCCATACCCTTGCGCAGGATCATTCGGATAGGTTCAGGTTCCAGATCATTTACCAATTGAGCCCCCTTGCTCCCCTGAACACAGTGATCAGGCCATAGAACCTGGGTGGTGCCTTGAAGATCGATGGTCTCAAAGGGCTTTTTGCCAGGATGAGCCGAAGCAAAGGACTTATGACCAGGCGGATGCCAGTCCTGGGTGGCAATGACAATATCAAAGGCCTTCGTAAGCCGGTTAATAAGAGGGACAATGCGATCACCTTCAGGCACAGGTAAAGCCCCTCCCGGGCAAAAGTCATTTTGGACATCGATGATGAGTAGAGCTTCTTTATTTCCCATAATTTCTCCCTCCTATACCTCTCGGTAATCGGTAATCAATACCGATTACCTGATGGCCTGAGGAGACTATCTGTTTACAAATCGATATCAATCGGGGTTTGGAGAGAAAGGATAGCCCATTTAGGATTATCCAGCTGAGATACATACCATTGCCCGGCTTCATATTCCAAATAATCCTCAGCCGGCGCAGATATTATTTCCTTCTCATCCCAGTCTCCATCACTATCCGTGTCATCCCAGGCTCGGACATCGTAGGCGTAATCTGAAGGTGTGGCTGGAAGCTCGATCTGATAACGATAATTTCCATTCGACTCCACCACTGATCCCGTAACTATTATTTTCGGGGGAGCACTCCACTTAGTCAATCCAACCCATATCTTTCCAGTTGGTTCTTTGGTGGTTCTAATGGTTCCGATTACCTTTGGTTTCTCGCCTTCGCTAACCACCTTAAATAGGCCGGCCGTCAGGGAGAGGTTTTGGAACTTTTCATTAGAAGCCGCCAAGAGATACCACTTATATGTCTCTCCAATAGTAAGAGATTGGGGGACTTTGATGTCGGTTGTCTGGTAGAGGAAATTGCTGGTCCAGAGAGGATAGCAGGGCTCGCTTTCTTCATCAGTGATTCTAACCTCGTATAGGGATGCCCCCGAGACTGCTTGCCAAGTAAGAGTCGGGGTTGAGCTGGTTTCCTGACGGTCCTTAGGTTGGATGATTTCCGGGAGGGGAAGAGGCGCCTCGACTAATTCTTTGGTAACCTGGAGAGGAGGAGAATCCGTAAAAATCACGGTAAGGGTATATGCGCCGAGGAAAGAAGCGGTGGACATCGGTAAAGTAAGACCGTAGTGGCTATCCGAAGGCCCATTATTTTCTATCAGACAAATACCCTCGGGTTCAGTATCTTTAAGTTCATATTCCTTCTTATCGTGTCCCGTGACTGTAACTGAATCTATTATTTGGGGATTTATATCCCGTAATGTAGCTTCCAAGAGAAGATAGTATCCCTCAGCAAACCCTGGATAGGCATTCGGAGCAAGATGAAGGCTTAAAATGGAATAAGATAGGTCTATTTGATGATTGGCTTTAACCACTGTAATTTCGATATGTTGCCTTACCTGGGTCTGACCATCGTCTACGGTTACAGTAATGGTGTAAGCGCCGGCCGTTGGCGGAGCGGTCCAGGTTATAGATTCCCCCCTGCCGGTAATACTTCCCGGCTCATATATCCAGGAATAGGTGAGGGCATCTCCATCCGCATCCTCAGCCTTAACCGTTATAGTAGTAGTGTCTCCTGTTTCTACGGTGGTCGGGTAAGCTGACAGATCGTTAATGACCGGCGGCTGGTTTTCGGACTCTGTCCCCTTATCCCTTCCGCAGCCCATCGGAAATAAAAAAAGAAGCAGGCATAAAAAAACAGCTTTTTGGTTCATCTTAGTAAGGCTAATCCCTTTAGTAAACTCTGTAGCCGTAAGCCTTGTTCTATCAGACCCTATTTTATTCTACACTTTTCTCGCCATATTGTCAACTAAGAAAATGAGACAGCAGCCACGGATTAACACAGATAAAATAATTATAACCATTCAGTCCTTTTTTGTCGTACTGTCTACTTTTTACCAGAGTTTTCTTAGGTTCTTTAGCCCTTTTAAGTAATCCTCATATTCTAAGTTTGCCTCAATCCCGTATCCTTTGAGGATCTCCATCATCTTTGAGATAGAAACACCGGCTATCTTTGCAGATTTTTCAATGGATGCCTCTTGTTTTTTATACTTTTCTATGGCAAGCATTATTCTTCCCCACTCAAGAAGTTCCCTTACAGACTTTGAAATATCCTCTTTTTCTTCTTTTGCAAGAAAGGAAAGGAAGTCATAATCCTCGCCCTTTATGCGTATACTCAGGGTCTTAGGGGCCATCTTTACCCACCTCCTCTAATTTGGTTCATTGCATCTTCAATTATTGTTTCCTTATATCTGCCAATAGATTGAAGTTTTTTAAGTCTTATAAGGGCTTCATTTCTATCAATTAGCCTCTTTTCAAACACTCTTATTAAGACAGCAATTGCTGTAACAAAATCTAACCTTAAGGCTTTGCATGCCTTTATGGCATTTCTATCATCTGTGGCAATTATACAATTCTTTTCTTGAAGAGCAAGCGTTAATGCTTCTGCCTCACCTACATCTATATTAAAATCTTCCATAAGTTTTTGGATGAGATTGATCTGTTTTGGTCTTAAAACCTCGATTCTTTTCTCTTTAATCAACTTAGCGATCAAATGCGTATCTTCCCTTTTCCCTTTTTCTACCTCTAATTTAATTTTTAGGGAAACCAAAGTTCTATCCGGGAAATTTAAGAGAAATGCATCTAAAATCTCTATCTTAGTAAGGAGAATGATTGTAGAGGAGTCAAAAACTATCATATTACAATTATATGACATTTATATGACAATGTCAAGAAAAAAAAATTCGACCTGTGCGGTTAGATCTCTACTGCGAATGAGAAAACTATTACTATTCTCTGGGCAACAACAGGGCAACCACGTTTCGGCCAGTCGGAATAGAGTCCGTTGTCCACATCGTCGGATTCCTCTTGACAAATTTAAGAATTTATAGTGTAATAGTAACTACTCAGCCATTAAGGCACAAAGACACAAAGACTACCAATAATAGCACACGGATTACACGGATGAGACGGATTGACATGGAGCGTCTCGCCTGGGGTCATATTCACAGCCGGCACGGCTGTGGGCTGCTTTTGGGATAGGCACTAAGACGTTATGTTCCTTTCTATCTTACTCATTGGCCTTACTTCCATGGTCTCTCAAGTCATCCTCTTGAGAGAACTCATGGCCGCGGTCGGTGGGAATGAGCTTTTAATCGGTTTAACTCTGGCCTCCTGGCTTTTTTGGGCAGGCGTAGGCAGCAGTCTGCCCAGCCCGTGGGTTGATAAATTGAGACGACCCCACCTGGCCCTGGGAATGGCTCAAATAATCATTTCCGTGGCCTTGCCCGCGGTTATTATCCTGGTCAGGGTCAGAGGGTTATTTCCTGACCTCCTCCCCGGCGAAATGATTGACCCCCGGTTTATGATCCTCCTGGCCTTGCTTTCACCAGCCCCCCTGTCAAGCCTCCTTGGTCTTCAGTTTATCTTAGCCTGCAGGGGAAAGACATCTCCATTTCGGATTGCGGATTTCGGATTGCGGATTGGAAAATCCGAAATCCGAAATCCGCAATCCGCATTCCGTCATCCCGCGTACCCACGAAGTGGGTGCACCCTCCGCCATCGGGACGATCCGCCATCCGCAAGGCGGTGGGTTACTTCGGTTTACATTCTGGAGGCCTTAGGGGCAAGCGGGGGCGGCTTGATTTTCAGTCTGCTTATCCCATTAATCTTGCCGCTCCATATCATCATCTACCTTAGCTTACTTAATTTGATCTCGGCTTTTTTCCTGCTAACAAGAAGCGAGATGCGATTCGGTCTTAAGGTCGGGACTTTTACCCTTGGGCTCGTCATTCTATTGGGATTTTTAATAATGGCCGAAAGGATGGAAGATATTTCACAATCTTTCCGATGGCGGAATTTGGAACTGGTCAAGACTCAGGACTCTATTTATGGTCGTGTTTCAATTATCCGATTGGGGGATGAATTCAGCTTCTATGAGAATGGAGGCCTTATGTTTACCACCCGGGATCGGATTAGGTCTGAGGAATTAGTTCATCCGGCCCTTCTCCAGCATCCCAATCCCCAAAAGATACTTTTGATCGGCGGAGGCGTAGGTGGCGCCCTTCTTGAGATTCTTAAGTATCCTGTAAAAGAGATCGATTATCTGGAACTTGATCCCCTGGTGATTGAGCTATCCCGCCGGATACTTCCGCCGGAAGACCTCCAGGCCCTGGAAGATAGACGGGTCAGGCTAAGACACGTTGACGGCCGCTTTTTCATCAAGCAAACTAAACAGCGCTACGACGTCATCCTGGTTAATCTGCCTGATCCCTCTACGGCCCAGATTAATCGCTTTTATTCTCAAGAATTCTTTGAGGAGGCCAAACAGGCGCTCCGGCCGGCCGGCCTTATTGCCTTTGGACTGACTTCCTCTGAAAACTATATCAATCCCGAGCTGCAGCAACTTCTCTCTTGTATCTTTACCACCTTGAAGCTGAGTTTTACCAGGGTAATTGTTATTCCTGGAGACACGAATTACTTTTTGGCCAGCGAGACTATTGATTTGACCTTAAATCCAGGTAAATTGATAGAGAGACTTAAAAAGAGAAAAATAGAGACAAGATATATCTCAGAGGCTTATCTCCCCTCCAGACTGACGCCTGATAGGATAGCTTATCTCCAACGCACTTTAACTGAGCCTATTTCGCACCCACTTTGTAGGTACCCGGGATTTCGGATCTTCCCTTCCGCCCTCGGAACCATCCGAACAAATTCTGATTTTACGCCTATTGGTTATCTTTATTACCTTCTTACTTGGGGAACTCATTTCCCCTCATCGCTTCAGCCCATTATTACCGCTCTTTCCCGGATGGGACCTGAACTCCCTTTTTTGGCAGTACCTTTTTTTTTAGTTATTATGCTGCCGCTGGCTTTTCGGTTTCGTCGAAGACTCCCGGTTATTACGGCAGTGGCCACCACAGGTTTAGCCGAGATTGCCTTTCAGATAATTATCATCCTGGCCCATCAGGCAATTTATGGCTACGTTTATTACCGACTGGGGCTTATTATGGCCCTCTTTATGGCCGGCCTTGCTCTGGGAGGATGGTGGGTCAGAAGACAGAAGACAGAAGGCGGAAGGCAGAAATCAGAAGAAGAACTAGCCGAAATCCCGGGTACCCACAAAGTGGGTGTGAAATCCGCCCTCGAAAGACTAACTGGGATCCAACTGGTAGTAGTTATTTATTCTTTTTTACTGCCTTTTGTTTTCTTGGGACTGGCTAAAATCAGGGGTGGAGAATTTATCTTTATCCTTCTGCCCCTTGTGGCCGGACTGGTTGGGGGTCTTCAATTTCCTCTGGCCTGTGAAGCTTGTTGGGAAGAGGGTGGGATAGCCAAAACTACCGGATTGGTTTATGGCGCCGACCTTTTTGGGGCCTGTCTGGGAGCGGGCCTGATCAGTCTTGTCCTGATCCCGCTCCTGGGTTTAATTTGGACCGCTTTCTTTACAGCGGTGATTAATTTAGTAAGTTTGATCCTGCTGCGAATGACTCAAAAATAAATCCCTTATCATTTTCAGACCACGATATTTACTATCTTCTTAGGCACATAGATCAATTTTCTTATTTCTTGGCCTGAAATAAAGCGGGCTACATTTTCATCAGCCAGGGCAGCGGCCTTGATCTCTTCTTCAGAGGCATCAGCTCTAACCTTGATTTTCCCTCTCAACTTGCCCTTGACCTGAACAATAATCAGTATCTCTTCTTCAACTATCACCGCCGGATCAAACTGGGGCCAGGGTTGTTGGAGCACACTGGGCCGGTGGCCTATTCTTTCCCATAGATCTTCAGCCAGATGTGGGGCAAAGGGAGAGAGAAGCAGGATAATAGCCTCTATGGTCTCCTTGAATACAGCCGAATTGATTGACTCGACCTGGTAGACCTCATTAACCAATTCCATAATAGCCGCAATAGCCGTGTTAAATTGAAAGCGCCGACTAATATCTTCACTTACCCGTTTAATCGTTTGGTGAGTAAATCTATGCAGCCTTTGTTCGGTGGGGCTAAGTTGATCAGGAAGGGAGACGGCTGCTTCTCTGAGGAGCTTGAGATTAGAGTCAACTAACCGATTTACCCTCCTTAAAAACCGGAAGGCCCCTTCTACTCCCCGGTCACTCCAATCGAGGTCACGCTCCGGAGGGGAGGCAAATAAGATAAAGACCCTGACTGTATCAGCCCCGTATTTTTCAATAATATCTCCCGGGTCTACCACATTGCCTTTTGATTTAGACATCTTGGCCCCATCCTTGATGACCATGCCCTGCGTGAGTAGATTGGTAAAAGGTTCCTTGGGGGTCAAGAGTTTTAAGTCGTACATAACCTTGGTGAAGAAGCGGGCATAGAGAAGATGAAGAATGGCATGTTCTATGCCGCCGATGTATTGATCCACCGGAAGCCAGTAGTTAGCCTTAGTTCGATCAAAGGGCACCTTAGTCTGGTGCGGATCGACAAACCTGGCAAAATACCAGGATGAATCAACAAAGGTGTCCATTGTATCGGTCTCTCTTTTGGCCGGGCCGCCACATTGAGGGCACTCCGTTTGAACAAAGTCGTCTATTTTATAAAGATGGGATTGAGCCTCTTCATATATATTAAGGTCGGGCAACTTGACGGGTAGATCCTCCTCCGGCACCGGCACTGGGCCACACTTCGGACAGTAGATAATGGGTATGGGTGTGCCCCAGTATCTCTGTCTGGAGACAAGCCAATCCCGGAGACGGTAATGGATGGTGGCCTTACCCATACCTTCGGACTCCATCCAGTCAATAATGGCCCCGATGGCTTCCTTACTGGGCATCCCATCAAATTGGGCCGAATTAACCAAAAATCCCGCTTCTTCATAAGCCTCTTTCATGCTATCTACTGACAGCTCCTGCCCCGAGGGCTGGATAACTACCCGCATGGGAAGGTGGTGGGCTTTGGCAAATTCAAAATCCCTCTGATCGTGGGTAGGCACCGCCATAATAGCCCCAGTGCCATATTCCATCAGGACATAGTTGGCCACCCAGATAGGTATTTCCTCACCATTAACCGGGTTAAGAGCGGTTCGACCCGTGAGTATGCCTTCTTTGGAAAGTTCTATCTCGGCCGGATCACGTCCTTTCCAGCGGTCAACAAATTCCCATACTTTTTTTTCCGTAGGGAGTCCTTTGATTAATTGAGGCAGCAGGGGGTGTAGGGGGGCCAGAACCACGTAGGTGGCTCCAAAGATGGTATCCGGACGGGTGGTAAAGACAGGGATTTCTGAAGACGGAAGGCGGATGTCGCACCCACTTCGTGGGTACCCGGGCTGGTCAACGACTTTGAAATAGATCTCCACGCCCTTACTTTTACCGATCCAGTTCTGCTGCATCGTCAGGACCCTCTCCGGCCAATCACCCAGCAGAGAGTGGTCTTCTAATAGGGCATCGGCATAAGCCGTGATCTTAAAAAACCACTGAGCCAGTTGACGCTGGGTAACCGCCGAGTCGCATCGCCAGCAGAGACCTCCGATCACCTGTTCATTGGCCAAAACCGTTAAGCAGCTCGGACACCAGTTAACCGCGGCTTCTTTTCGGTAAACCAGCCCTCGCTCGTAGAATTTCAGGAAAAACCACTGATTCCAGCGGTAGTAATCTTCCCCGCAGGTAGCGATCTCACAATCCCAATCGTAAGCAAACCCCAGACGCTGCAACTGATTACTCATATAGTTAATATTTTCAATGGTCCATTTAGCCGGCCGGAGGCGTTGATCCAGGGCAGCATTTTCAGCCGGCAGGCCAAAGGCATCCCAACCCATCGGATGAAGGACATTATAGCCCTGCATAATCTTGAATCTGGCCAGGGCATCTCCGATAGTATAATTTCGCACATGGCCCATGTGGATGCGGCCCGAAGGGTAGGGAAACATCTCCAGGCAATAATACTTGGGTTTATCAGGATCAACTTTCGTCTTAAAGAGTCCCTGTTTCTCCCAATATCTCTGCCATTTGGTCTCAATTTCCTCAAAGGGGTAGTCCTTACCCATTTCGGATTTCGGATTTCGGATTTCGGATTTCGCACCCACTTCGTGGGTACCCGGGATTTCGGATTCTAAATTCATTTTTAGCCTCTCTATGCTTCGCCACTCGCTTTTTCCAGGATCTCGATTAATTCTTGAGCCAAGTTTATTACTTTTTGAGCCTTATCTTTATCAATCTCGGCATGCCAGTCATATCTGGCTTTGTTTCTTTGTTCCAGACTATTATTCAAGTTTCGTCCCAAATGAGGTGGCAATATCCCCGTTTTGACGTATATCTCTCCAAACCGACCGACAACACCACCGTGAGATTGAGGCAATATATCCTGTTTTAATAAAATTAGTCCCTTGACTACGAGTTCAGCGCTATTATAAGAAAGGTCTACACATGCCCGATATTGACCTTCATGTAAGTTGACCTCCGCCGAACGTAGATACTCTTTAGCCAGTTCCAATAAATTAAAGGCTTCCTTTTTCTTTAATTCTTCTCTTTCCATCTGATAAATCTCCTTCCCATAACGAGTAGCCGAATAGAGAAAGTATGAAGGCGGATGTCTATATTCCTCTATACAGTAAACCAGCGGTTCAATGCTTTCCTTATATTCGATGGCCAGATCAAAGGAAATTTCATGGCATAGCTCTTGAATCGTTCTTAGGCGATCCGTTCCGATTACAATCAGATCAATATCGCTCCCTTCATCTTCTTCCCCTCTGGCTACACTGCCAAATAGATATATCCCGGCTACCGAAGAAGCAATAGGGTTATCTAATATTTTAGTAGTAAAGGCCTTTAGGGCCAGATGCTTATTGGAAATCATCGCACCACCTGAAATCGTAACTACTCAGCCCTCATTGGGAACACCTATCAGGTCATTTGACTCCCGGATATATTTGAGAAAAAATTGTTAAATTCAACCTTTTCCCTTCCAAAATTGATAAGTAAGCCCACTCCTTTTTTGTTGCTTTTAATTATTTTATCCGTGTTAATCCGTGGCTGAATAGTTACATCATAATATAATACCTTTCCCCTGTCAAGGTGTTTTTTCACTAACGGCGAATAATCAAGGTCTGATAGAGGATAGTGATGAGAATAGAATATTTTAATTTAAAGAAAAAAGGCTATATTAGTATTTAAATAGACGGAATAATAAGCTAATTGCTTATAACGTCCATATTTCTTTTGAAATATCCTTAAATAAATCTATGCTTTTGGTCGATAAGATAAATAGAACGTAACGGGAAAATGTAAGTTGGTCACCTTGAAATGGGGAAAATCAAGAGACCAGCTTAAGGCGTAAGGAATAAAAAACAAGAAAATAAAACTGGGAGGTGATAAATAGGCAGACAGGGATGTGACTTTACTTACTTAGTCTCCTGTCAGGGATGACGAGAGAAGGGACTAAGTAAATTATTTGGAGGAGGATAATATAGGCCTATCCAATAAGGGTACACACCCTGTTGGGTAGGCTTTTTTATTAACTACTTGGTTTGTGTCTGTCTCCGCGCCGGTTGACAGCTTATGAACTAAATTTAGAAAGGAGGTGTTAAGAACCGGAAATTTGGAGGGGAATCTATCTATTGATCTATGAGGAATAATAAATTCCTGGCTGGAAAACTTTACCCTTAATCTTCAAATTCCTTTTTCTTAAGGACCGTCTCCTTTAATGTGTTAGCCTCTATTATTATTATCGGAGATAAAGGGGATTTTATTTAGACATTTTTTAAAGGTTGATATATTTTTAATAATTAATTCTTAATTCTATCAGCCAGGCCCCTGGACAGGGAGGACCAGGGAAACATCAGGGAGGATGAGAAATAATGAGAATAATGCATAATATTAGTGCCATCTTTGCCCAACGGCATTTGCGGATTACTAATGAAATGATAAATGAAAATATAGAAAAGTTATCCAGCGGTTACCGGATCAATCGGGCGGCTGACGATGCGGCTGGGCTGGCGGTTTCAGAAAAGTTTCGTTCTCAGATAAATGGCCTTGATCAAGGCCTTAGAAACACTATGGATGGGATATCGGTCGTCCAAACTGCCGAAGCCGGACTGGAAGAAGTCCACAAGATGCTTCAGCGGATGAGAGTTCTATCCGTGCAGGTGGCTAATGGGAGCTACACTGACGACGACAGAAGCATGGTGCAGGTAGAGGTCGATCAAATACTGGATGAGATTGACCGGATGGCCGAGTCGGTCCAGTTTAATACCTTAAAATTATTTACTGGTAATTTTTCAAAGGACTCACCTTACCCACTGACTCAGAATGCCAGCCAGAGGGAGGTCGTGAAAGGAACAGCCCGGATAGACCTCAATGCCCGTTTTTCTACGGCCGGTTTTGATGGGGGCACCCCCAATGGCGCCATCATCGTTAATGGGGTCACCTTTTCTTTAGCCGATTATTCCTCGGTTAGAGAATTTATCGAGGCCGTTAATGCCTCCCAGGAGGCCGGCGTAACCTTAGAATACGATAAGAGTGCTGATAAATTTATCTTCCAGAGCAAGGAAATCGAGGAGAACCTGACTCTCATAGAAAAGCCGGTCACAGAGGGACATGGGTTCCTGACTATGGCCAAGATCGAGTCAGGCACGACCCCGGCCATCTTTGACCACGCCGCTACGGCCATCACCCGCTATCAAGCCGCCCTCGCCGGAACAGATGCCGACTACATAACCAATAACAACATTATCGACATTACTAAGCCTTTTTCCTCGGCCGGGTTTGATCTCTCAGTTACCGGAACGGTAACGGTTAACGGAGAAAAATTCAGCATTGCCAAATACAGTAGTGTCTTGCAATTTATGAAGGCCATCAATGAGTCTGAAAGGGCCGATGCCACTATCCGTTATGATGCCGAGACCGATCAGTTTACTATCCGCACAGATACGCCGGGTCAGGATCTTCGCTTAGAGGAAACCACCTCTGCCGGGACAGCCGACGAGGTTGGATTCTTTACCGCCGTAGGCATACAACCCCTCCTTTACCTTGCCCCCAGTCTGACCGCCGCAAAAACGAGCACGGAAAGGGTCAAGCTTGATGGAACCTATGTTGATGTAGATAAAGGATTTGCCGCTGACAACTTCCGAGGAAAAGATATCGGAGGGGTGGCCATCATTAATGGTCAAATCTTCTCTATAGCCGATTACAAAACCGTTCAGGAGTTTATAGACGAGGTCAATAGGAATGAGGCGGCTGATGTAACCATGACCTATGATAAGAGCACTGATCAATTTATTATCAGAAGAGATACGCCTGGTGAGAATCTTAGACTTGCCGAGGTGGCTTCCTCGGCAGGCAGCACCTTCTTCAAGGAAATCAATATGGCCATCGGGACAACTAAACCGGCTGTGCCTGATGGCTTTGAGGAATGGCAAGGGAGTCTGGTGCTTCACGTGGGGGCTAATAAAAATGAGACCTTCAGTGTGCATATTCAGACTATGACCACGGCGGGGCTGAAAATCGATATGTTGAAGGAGCTTGGGTTAACTACCAGAGAGAGGGCGGAGAGCGCTATCAAAAAATTCCAGAAGGCGATTGATCAGGTTTCGGTTCTGCGGTCCAATTTAGGCGCCTATCAAAACCGACTAGAACACACCTTGAACTTTGTGGAAATAGCCCATGAGGAAATGACTGCTTCGGAAGCCAGGATTCGTGATCTTGATATGGCCAGCGAGACATCGCTTTTTACCCGAAACCAGATATTGGCTCAAGCTGGAACGGCTATGTTGGCTCAGGCCAATCTGATGCCTCAGAGTGTCTTACAGTTGTTAAGCTAATACCTCGATCCTCGATGCTCGATACTCGATGCTGGATGCTCGATGCTCGATACTCGATGCTCGATACTCGATGCTCGATCCTCGATGCTCGATGCTTGATGCTGGATGCTCGATGTGGATGCTCGATGCTCGAGGCTGGATGCTCGATGCTGGAGGCTGGATGCTCGAGGCTGGATGCTGGATGCTGGATCAGGGCAATCGCATCAAATTTATCGACCTGTCCGGTTAGAATCTTTCGTTGTAACCGTTCAGGTATAGCTGCACGGATTAGCACGGATAAATAACACAGGACAGAAGGCGGAAGTGTAGGGACAGGGCTTGTCCCTGTCCGTGCTTGTCCATGTCCGTTCCGTAGACGGACAACCACAAGGGTTGTCCCTACAGCCTAAGGACAGACCCGAATCACGGACACGGCTCACGGATTTTCCGTGTTTCATCTGTGTGCATCTGTGGCTGAACGGTTACCTTTCATTTAAAACCGCTAAAGCGGTTACGGTTTACTATTATGTTGTCTTTGTTCGCATCACCCCGATAAATCAGGGTGCTAATCTCAATAAACACGAGGATCGAGCCTCGAGCCTCGAGCCTCGAGCATCGAGTCTCGAGCTCAATAATCTCCGGCTGATAATTTTCAGCCACCGCTAGTGGACTTGGGAGTTTCAAGGAGGAATCCCGAGTTCAGTAGCGGTTGCTGGAAGGGACTCAGCATCCCCGGTAATCGTCTTAATCAGGATAATAAAGAATAAGGTTCCGCGGATTTATTTATTCCGAAGTTAAGACAGATTAATCTCCATAACTCGCCACAGGGCCGGACACTGTGAGCGAATTTAGATTAGGTAGTCTGGTTGGCCTGGTGGTTTGGTGTTTAAGGTGAGTGAACTAATTACCAGACGACCAGAGACCAGACAACCAACCAGGGATCAGACCCCCGGCAATCTCAACTCGGGGAATGGTAGCATGAGATATATTGAGAATCGTTCTTTTTATATTCAGGGGGAGTGGCTTCCACTTTCCCCTGGTTCAATCACCAGGAAAGGAGGTTAATTTTTTAATCAAATCTGATTCTACTTAATACTTAATAATAAATAAAATTGGGAGGGAACCGATACTTCAGCAACCGCTAGTGGGCTTGGTGCTTCAGGGAGGAACCCCGAGTTCAGTAGCGGTTGCTGGAGTGCCCCATCAAGGTCCGGTATTAATCGAGATTCAGGTGATAGTGAGATATGTCCGGATTCAACTATTCCTGAATAACGGCGACATCTTCTAAAATTCCGACCGCAAATGGAGGATTGCCTCAGGAAAGGGAGAAGATGGTTGAGGCCGGCGGCAGTCCGATGGGCAGACGGAGGTTAATTGAGCCTGACTATTCGTCGGCCGGTCGGCTGGTTAAAGGGGAGATACGGTAACCACAAGGAGAACACCTTGTAAAAAGGCCAATAATTCAGGGGTTGGGATCTTTAAGGTTAAATAATTTTATTTATCTTAAATTCCACAACCTCTGATCCCTACCCCCTGAATTTAGGTGCCCTCCAGCGCCAGGGACGGCGCGGAGAACAAATACCCAATAATAATCATCAGGGAGGGTGATTGACGTGAGAGTAATTCATAACATACCGGCCCTAAGCGCTCATCGGCAATTAGGGCTGACAAACCGGGCCCTGGGCAAGAACTTGGAGCGACTTTCTTCAGGTTTGCGCATCAATCGGGCCAGTGATGACGCCGCTGGGTTGGCCATCGCCCAGCGGATAGACACCCAGGTTCTGGGACTTGAGCAGGGCACCAGAAACCTGTTAGATGGTATTTCAGTGGTTCAAACGGCTGAGGCCAGTATGGATGAGATCCATAAGATGCTCCAACGAATGAGGGTCCTGGCTATTGAGTCGGCTAATGGCTCTGAATCAGCGGATCAGCGAGAGATGATCCAGGCTGAGATAGACCAACTTTTGGAGTCTGTCAACCACCAGGCTGAAGCAGCTGAATTCAATTCTATGAAGTTGCTTACCGGGGATTTTTCGGCTGCTGAACCGGTTAGCTACAAGGCCAGTTGTTTCAGCACCTTTGAGGCCTCTTCCGGCTCCGGTAAAATAGACATCTATGCCAAATTTTCCACGGCCGGCTATGAGACCTATGATGCGGTCACCGGCAAGTCCACGCCGGTGACTCCTCAAGGCTCAGTTATCATCAACGGGGCCATCTTCTCCATAAGCGATTACGACTCTACCAGGGAGTTTATGGATGCCGTTAATGCATCTGAAAAGGCTGGAGTTACGATAACTTACGATAAGGATCTGGATATCTTCAAGATCTTCAGTGACAGACCTGGTGAGGCCCTCAGGTTGACTCAATCAGCCACTGATATGTCCAAGGCCTTCTTTAATGTGGCCAATATTGAAACCGGCACCTCGGCTGCTCCGGGACCGGTAGCCCAAGCTATCTCCCGAACAGAGGTGGCTGACGGTGAGCACTACACGGTTAACAAACATATCATTGACACTTCTAAGGCCTTCAGCATCGCCGGGTTTGACAATACGGTCAGCGGCTGGGTCAGGATCAATGGAGTTCAATTCAGCTTAGCTGATTATGCCACCGTCGGGCATTTTATGGAGGCGATCAACACCGATAGCCAGGCGGGAGTGACTATCTCCTATGATTCATTCCACGATGAGTTCACCATCAAAAGTGATGTGACAGGAGAGAATTTACTCCTCTCTGCCGGCGGGGCCAGAACAGGGGAGGTTGACTTCCTGGAAGCAGTTAAGATCGACCAGAATTATTATCCTTCCCCCAGCAGCAATGCAACCGCCAGGAGTGTCTTTGAAATACTGCCTAACGGGCCGAATATGGATATCTTTAAGGAAGGGGCGGCGGCCTGGAATGACTGGGAAAACGGCGGCAATTTCAAGCAGACGGTTACTGGAACCGTAACTATTAACGACGCCACTTTCTCGGTGTCAGCCTATAATACAGTCAACGATTTCATGAAGGCCGTCAATGCCTCAGATAAGGCCAAGGCAACTATCTTCTACGATAACCTAGAAGATAAGTTCATTATCCGAAGCGACGTGCCTGATGGGGTC
The DNA here is from genome assembly GCA_040753085.1 of bacterium. Lineage (NCBI taxonomy): Bacteria > bacterium. The sequence goes on from JBFMHI010000001.1 coordinate 34,716, forward strand.
CTCTATCTGGCTGAAAGTAAGTCAACATCCGGATATGGATTTTTAACCACGGCCAACATTACCCCCGGGACGTACGGACGTCAAACCGCCCCCAATGAAAATTGGCGTCCGGAAGGATTGCTCTTCCATGTAGGGGCCAACAAAGATCAGGTCATTGTGACTCATATAGCCACGGTCAGCTCGGCTGCCCTGGGTATAGATGTCCTGGAAAAAAATGGCGTCACTAATGCTTTTGCCGCTGAGAGCGCCATAAGACTATTAGGAGAGGCTATTGACCACGTTTCACGCCTAAGGTCTGATCTGGGAGCTGTTCAAAACCGGATGGAGCACCAGTTAGTTTATAATGAAGTTGCCCATGAGGAACAGTCATCTGCTCTATCACGCATCAGAGATCTGGACTTCTCCACCGAGACGATTGACTTTGTTAAGAACCAGATCCTGCTTTCCTCATCAACGGCCATGTTGGCGCAGGCCAACACCTTGCCGCAAAATGTATTAACACTGCTTGCCTAACCACAGGCAGTGAAGTTAAGGGATGAAGTGTATTATCACTCATCCCTTAACAATTAATAATTATAGGAGGTGATAGCCAATTTTTCTGCCCTTCAGCAGTGATTAGTGGGCTTTACCGATTTCGGATGGCAGATTTTTGGGCCTGGTTCATCGCCGATTTTTTAATCGGCAATTCGCCCTAACAAATCGCCACCGAAATCCGCATCCGCCATTAGATGAGTCCAGTAATGGCTGTTGAAGTTAGCTGTCTGGGTGGTATTCTTCCTAACCTAGACCAGAGAAAGCGCGCCTCTGGCAGGAAGGATCAAGCCGTCGAACCAGGCACGGGGCGTACGACCGGGCCTGGCATCGAAGGCTGATCAAAACCATAATCTCTCTAGAAGATGGGGTTTTTATATATCATATTATATTTTCCCCTCATTTATCTTAGCCGGCAGGAGACATTAGACAGCTTTGGCGGCAGCCGCAAGGAGAGAACCTTGTAAAAAGGCCCGAAGATCAGGGGTTAGAAAACCGGGAGGTATTTGACCTCTGGTCTGAGGGCCCCCTTAGAACGGGAGGTCTGAGGGAACAAATACCTTAACAGGGAGGGATTGACGTGAGAGTAGTTCATAATGTTCCAGCTATTAATTCTCATCGCAATGTAATGTCAACCAATCGGGCCTTGGCCAGAAATTTAGAGAAGATGTCCAGCGGTCTTCGGATCAATCGGGCTAGCGACGATGCGGCTGGATTGGCCATTTCTCAACGAATTGATACACAGGTTCTGGGCCTGGAACAAGGCATCAGGAATACCCTGGATGGCATTAGTGTTATCCAGACGGCTGAAGCAAGCATGCACGAGATACAGGAGATGCTTCAGCGGATGAGGGTGTTGGCCATTGAATCGGCTAACGGGTCTGAATCATCTGATCAACGGGAGATGATTCAGGCAGAGGTTGACCAGTTATTAGAGTCAATTAATGCCCAGGCCGAGGCGGCTGAGTTTAACGCCATGAAGCTGCTTACCGGTGATTTCTCGGAGACAGCCCCCTGGACCTGGAAGGCATCACGGACCAGTGGAGAGCAGGTGATCGATAGCTCAAAGACGATCGATATCTACGCCAAGTTTTCCGAGGCCGGTTTTGAGACGGCTTTGGGCACACCAATGACGCCGGGTGGGTATGTCATTGTTAATGGAGCTGTTTTCTCCGTAACCGATTATGATTCGGTTAACGATTTTATGCGGGCCATTAACGAATCTAAACAGGCCAATGCTACTATCAGCTATGATGTATTGACCGACCGCTTTACTATCACTTCCGATACCCCGGGAGAGGTTATGCGGTTGGCTGATATGGGTTCCGGCGGCAACTATGGGTTCTTCCAGTTGGTCAACATCGATGTGGGCGTTCTTACTCCACCGCCCGGCCCAACAGCCAGGGCCATCAGCCAGTATGAGGGCGCCGATGAAAATGATTCGATACCAGTAGGAACTCAAAATACCAAGATCATTGATCTTACCAAAGATTTCACCGCCCAGAACGGTGGATTTGATCACGATGTCGATGGCAGCTTCCGAATTAATGGGGTTATCTTCTCGGTGGCTGACTATGCCTCTATCGAAGAGATGATGAATGCCATTAACACCAACAAGGAGGCCGATGTCACTATTTCCTATGACCGCACCTATGATGAGTTCACTATTGCTTCTAATACCGAGGGCAAAGACCTCACTCTTTCAGCGGTATCGGGCATAAATAATTTCCTCTATGAAGTGGAGCTCCTGGATGATGAGGGAAATACCCAGAATGCGGACGGTTCTTACAACGGCAGCTTTTACAACCACTCCAATGTCTTTCGTGCCCCCATACCTAACGCCCTCGCTGAAAGTATCTATGAGGTTCGCCAGGATGATGTAGAGACGGTTAACAACGTCCGGGAGGTCCTGAACAAGGACAAGGTCAACCTGAATTATGGGGCTTTCTATGATTCGGCCGGCCGGAAGCTTGGCCGGGTGTCTCAGAATGAGGCTTCGGAGGATCCAAATTATTCAGTGGCCTGGCGAGGAGGAGTTTGGGGCTCCGGCGATGGACAGGGCAGCGCCCCAACCGGTGATTACACTAATGATGCTTACCACAACTTTGACCAGTATATCACCGGGACTATAACCATCAACGAGGCCACCTTCTCTATTGCCAAGTATGATACGGTCAACGAACTTATCAAGGAAGTCAACGCCTCTCAGGCGGCCCGGGCAACTATGGGTTACGATACCATTGCCGATAAGTTCTGGATCAGAGCCGATAATCTGGATGAGGATCTCTTCCTGGCTGAAAATCGTTCCACTTCCGGCTTCGGTTTTTTTGAGGCAGCCAACATCACGGCCGGGCCGACAGGAACCTGGTATCACGCCGATGGCTTCACCAACCCCGACTGGCGCAAAGAGGGTTTAGTCTTCCATGTAGGGGCGAATAAGGACGAAGTTGTGGTTACCCACATTGCCACTATTTCGACCCAGTCCATGAAGGTCGATGTCCTGGAAAAAAACGGGGTAACCAATACCTTTGCCGCTGAGAGTGCCATTCAGCTTCTCAGGGATGCTATTGACTGGGTCTCAATGCAGCGAGCTGATCTTGGCGCCATCCAAAATCAGATGGAGCACAGGCTGAACTACAATGAGATCGCCTATGAAAATCAAACAGCCTCTCTGTCCAGGATCAGGGATCTGGATTTTGCTGAGGAAAGTATTGCCTTTGTCAAGAATCAGATCCTGCTGAATTCCTCGACGGCTATGCTGGCCCAGGCTAATGCCCTGCCACAAAACGTGCTGACCCTGATTAGCTAACCCAGAAAGAATAGCTGGATTAGACCAGGAGAGGAGACCGTTATTACGGTCTCCTCTCTTTTTTTGGTGAAACACCAGGCCACCAGACACCAGGTGGCCAGAGGGCTCTTCATAAATGGCCGAAACGATGAACATCGCCTAAATATGAATACTTATAAATATTAAAATAGACTAAAATTATTATTACGCAATACTTGACAACTAAAGATATATATGATATACTTTATGTTGTAGGAGTAGACTAAAAAGTAATAAAACATAACCATCAAGGATATTTAGCTGATGGCTTAATCAAAAACTCGAAGGTACCAAGGATGATAAAAGCGGTAATTTTTTCTCTTGATGATACCCTCTATCCGGAGAAAGAGTATGTGGAGAGTGGGTTTCTTGAGGTAGCCAAATATCTTGCCGGCTACTTCAATGAGTTGAATGAGGTCGAAGTTTATTGCCACCTGATTACTATCTTTCAGACGGGTGTAAGGGGGAATAATATTTTTAATCTTGTTTTGGATGTGCTTAATGTCCCTCAAAATAACGGCCTTATTCAGGAGTTGGTCCAGGTTTATCAAGAACACCTCCCCCGCATAAATCCTTATCCTGATTGTCTGCCCAACTTGATTAAATTAAAGAAAAAAGGATACTTGTTAGGGATTATAACCGATGGTTGGGCTGAGGCTCAGAGGAAAAAGATAGATGCTTTAGGCATTGTTGATTACTTTAATTCCATCATCTACACTGATGACTACGGAGGCGAAGACCGTAGACCGGCTCAATATCCCTACCAATTATCCCTGTCAGAGCTAAAAATTTTTTCTGACCAGGCCCTCTATGTGGTGGGAGATAAGCCCAGTAAAAATTTCGTAGGTGCCAGAGCTTTGGGACTTTATACGATCCTGATTAGCCGGCGGGGTGAAAAACACAGGGGGGTCCGGATGGAGACCTTCTGCTCCGAGGCTGATGCAGTGACCTATAGTTTATCCGGCCTCTGGAAGATCATTAGGTGGCTTCAAAGCTGGCATAACCTTTGCACTACAGGCCGACTGGTCCAGACTCCCAGGCTGCCAGAGTACCGGTTTAAAGTGGGAAAGCATAAGATTCAACTTTAAGCGATCTTTGGCCTCTGTTTTTTGTCTCAGTATTGGGATTAGCTAATTAACACCGGAAGATTTACCAACGACTCACTATCACCTGGGTTTGACCAAGGGGGAGAGTATTTTTGTCAAATCCTGAGACAGGCTTTGAGAAGGGATTATAAAGGGCTAAGGTATCCCGGTAAAAAGTTAACCAGGTGGTACCCTCTGTCCGGGCGAAAAAGGTAATTTTAGCCAAGCCCCAGGAGCCGTCTTTGGATATTTTTTCACCATTATGGGGTTGGGCTATTCCACCTGCCACTATGACCATTCCCGGCTGCTCGAAATTTTTAAGGGGAAGAATGGGCTGTGTGTCCCAGAAATCACCCCATGCCACACCGGTTACCTCTATTACAGGTTCAAAATAAAGCCGGAAGGAAATAGCGGCTAAATCTTCCACCTCGTCTACTCTAACCTCTAAATCAAAATTCTCTCCTACCTTTACCTGTTTTAAGCCCGGCTCCAATCTCAAACTCAGGCCGGCCGGCTTTCCCACCGTAACAGTTACCACCGAACTTACCTTATCTTGACCGTCACTTACTGTCACCGCTATCTGATAAGAACCAAAATCAAAAGAGGGGGCTTGCCAGGAAATAGATACTCCGGCGCCCGGAAGTATTTCACCGTTTACCGTCCACGAGTAGCTGAGTTCATCTCCGTCTTCATCAACTGCTTTTACCGTAATAATAGTGGTGCCTCCCAGGTCAATCTCGGGCGGATTAGCCGTTAACTCCTGAATATTCGGCGGATTATTTGTCGCTACCGGGCTTGAGCCTTTATCTTTTGAACAACCACTGATAAGACCATTAAGCCCCAGGAGAAGGAGTATTATTACCGTAACGGACCAGATAACTTTGAGTTTCGGGTTCGGGGCCCCCGCTTGCGGGTCGTTGAGCTTCGAGTTCATTTATATTTCGTTTCCTTTACCCTTCTGAAGTTTCGTCATTTATGCTGCTCTTGCGAGCGCTTGGATGAGAAATCCAAGAGGATTATCTACCTTACCAAGGTATCAAGTTTACATAAGATATATTATCGGAACCAAAGGGTCGGCCCTTATACTCGATACTCGATGCTGGATGCTCTCGATGCTGGATACGGGGAGTCTTTGCCTGCCTCGAGTATCCAGCATCCAGCCTCGAGCATCGAGTATCCAGCTTTATTGAGATTAGCACCCTGATTTATCAGGGTGATGCGAACCAGACAACATAGCAAGCCGTAACCGCTTCAGCGGTTTTAAATGAAAGATTCTAACCGGACAGGTCGATAAATTTGAGGCGATTGCCCTGACCCAGCATCGAGCATCGAGCATCGAGCATCGAGCAATCATCATATCTTTAGTCTTTGCTTAAATTTGTCTACTATACCTTCAGGTAATACTTTAAGCCTCGACTGGCTGCTTCGGGCCGTAATGGTTAATCGAGCCAGAAATTCCAATGTCTCTATCTTGTTAACCACCTCTTCTGCCGAAATACCCACGCCAAGCACACCATGATTCTCCAGGAGGAGGACATCGGCTTCAATGCTTCGCCTGGCTACTTCTTTGGCTAAGGCGATGCTTCCCGGATGTTGGTAAGGCACCCTCTCTATTTTCTTGATGTAAGCAATAGATTCGGGAAGGATCGCTCTCTCCAACTCTATCTCAGAACTGCAGGCGACTAATGTGCTAAAAAGTGGCTGAGTATGCAAAATAGCCGACACATCCTCTCTGATCCAATATATCTCCCGATGCATCCTGAATTCCATCGAAGGCCTTATCTCTCCGCACGCCTCCCCTTCCTTCCCGGGGTCAAGACTGCATTCGACTATGTCTAAATCACTCAACTCCCTCAAACTCGAACCAGCAGCCGTAATGATAAAGTGATTTCTATCCAATCTAAGGCTCATATTCCCACTTCTTCCCCAGACCAGTCCAAGCTGATAAGCCAGTTGAGCGTATGTTACTAATTTAGCCTTCACATCTACTTTATTTAATTCAGACATTTATTACTCGCTGTAGTTTCGCCATTTTTTAAGTTTTATTAAAACCTAAGTTTTGCACGAAATCGAATCTATCGTCTTTCTTTTTTTATAAGCCCCAGAAACTTCTCAATATCTTTCCCACTTCGTAAAAGTCGTTTGGTGTCTCGTTTGAAATGCCTAACATATCTTAGCCAATTCTCCCCAGGAACTCATTGTTATAGTCCCAGGGATCAAAAAGGCAACCTGTTTTATGGTCTTTGATATACTGCATGATTCCTCCTCAACCTCTTAAGTTATGATAGATTATCATAAATCTTTTTGTCGCTGAAGTCAAGAAGAAAATTGCATTATCATATATTTTTTTAAGGGGTTAATGAGTTCTTAGAGTTTTTGCCTAACCATCAAACAAGCATCCTCTAAAAAGGCTTATTATTTCTACTCATAACCTAATTTCCAATCCTTACGTCTGAATCACAGATCCCCAATATCTTCCTTTGTCTCGAAAACTCTCAAGGGGGATATTCCGCCCTTTTTTCTCTTCAGAATATATTTCTCCTCCCTTCCCCTCTTTTCTCTGCCTGAGGATTCTCCTGGTAGATTTTCATTCTTCACACCTGGTTTTTTCCGATATTCCGATTGACAAAAGAAGGATATTGCTTTATAATGTAGCAACTTTATATCAAGAGCCAAGAGCCAATCAGGTGTTTAGGCTGAAGGCTGAAGTTCAATAGCCTTCAGCCTTCAGCCTATCCACCTGCGTAGTTACTGAGAGAATATGAATAATCCCAAACCAATCTTAATCACCGATACTACTCTAAGAGAAGTCCATCAGGACCGGCGGGCTGTCAGGATAAGGCTGGAAGATATTCTCCCCATAGCTGAGGCCATAGATCAAGCTGGTTACCATTCAGTTGAGGTCTGGGGTGGAGCTAACTTTGAGATCGCTCTCAAATATCTGGGGGAGGATCCCTGGGAACGCTTGAAACAGCTCAGGAAGGTTATCAAATCTACCCCCCTTCAGATGCTGCTTGCCGGCCAAAATATAGTTGGAGATAGGCCTTATCCTGATGATGTCCTTAAGGCCTTTGTATCCAAATCGGTAGAAAACGGAATCAAGATATTTAGAATTGTTGATGCCCTGAATGATGTTAGGAATATGAAGATAGCCATAGCTACAGTTAAGAAAGAAGGGGGGAAAGTTCAGGGAAATATTTGCGGTGTGATTAGCCCGATTCACAACCTGGATTATTATCTTAACTGTGCCGCCCGGCAAGTAGATTTAGGGATCGACTCTCTTTGTGTAAAAGACACTTCTGGTATCCTTACCCCTTATGCGGCTTATAACCTGGTGAAGGCATTCAAAGAAAGGTTTAATATTCCTGTTCAGATGCGGTGTCATTCATCAAGAGGTTTAGCCACAGCGACTTATTTGAAGGCCATTGAAGCCGGTGTGGATATGATTGACGGGGCGGTCTCAGCAATGGCTATTTATACTGCCCTGCCGGCTGTTGAGACTATGGCGGCTGTCCTGGAAGACACCGGATATGCCCTGGCCATTAACTTGCCCGTGGTTAAAAAGATATCAGATTATTTTGAAAAAGTAGTTAAGCCAGGACACCTGTTCGGACCAGAGTGGCTTATGATGGAGGCAGCCGGTATCACCTCTCAGATTCCCTGTGAAATGACGGCTGATTTAATCAGTCATTTAGAAGAGCAGCATGCCCTCTCCAGGTTAAAGGAAGTTCTGGTAGAGATTCCCCAGGTAAGAAAGGAAATGGGTTATCCCGCCCTTATTCCCCCTATCCATCAGATAATAGGTAATCAATCCCTCTTAAATGTCCTGACAGGTGAGAGATATAAGTTTGTTCCCAAAGAAGTCAAGGCTTATTTTAAGGGTTACTATGGAAGACCTCCTAAATTGGTAGATGAATGGGTTAGAAATAAGCTTCTGGGTGAACAAGAACCTATCCGGGTTCGACCGGCCGAGACCCTTGAGCCGGCCATTCCTGAAGCCAAAAAGAAACTCCCCGCCCCCCTGATCGAAAAGGAGGAAGATATTATTACCTATTGTCTTTTCCCCAAAAACGCCCTTATGTTCTTTGAGTGGAGAAAAGACCCGGCGGGACATCCGTCCCCGGCAGAAGAAGTCCTTAAAGAAGAGCTTAGAGATAAGGAAACCCTCGAAGTTGAGGATATCATTCAGTTTGCTTATCAAGAGGGTCTATTGGAGCTTGAACTTACTGAAGGGAAAAAGAGAATCCGTATCAAAGGGGCTATATCTTTTCCTGAAGAAATACTTGCCCCTGTCACCAAAGAAGAAGCAAAAGAAGAATTTCCCCTGGCCCATCTTATTCCTGTTATCTCACCACTGGTTGGGACTTTTTATCGATCCCCTATCCCGGATCAACCACCCTTTGTGGAAGAAGGAGATATGATCAAGGAGGGAGATAGCCTAGGGATTATTGAGGCGATGAAGCTCTTTAACGAAATCAAATCAGAGGTTAGCGGTCGGGTAGTCAAAATCCTGGTCGAAAACGCTCAAACAGTAGAAGCCGGAGAGACCCTCTTCCTTATTGAACCGGAGGTGTAATTAGCCACTAAGCGCCTATCCCCAAAACCTCGGCCCGATGAAAGCCGATAAAGGAGGCAGCTACAACTGCCGAGGGATAGAAGGCGCCAGTGGTCGCTCTCTAATGGTTGCGACTCGGATCGGTTTTGGGATAGGCTCTAAGTAGTGAGGGGTATTTTGAAATGAGATGTGTCAGTTGCCATCAGAAAAAAGCTAAGCGATCCTGCCCTGCCCTGGGAGGGATGATCTGCCCCCAGTGCTGCGGAAACAAGAGAAATACAGAGATCAAATGCACCGGCGACTGTGCGTATTTACCGAAAGCTGAAAACTATCACGCTCAGAAAAAGGAGCTAAAGGAACTTAAGGATAGGGCCCGCCAAATCAAACCACCTGAAGAGACCGAGTTTTCTGAAGAGCGAAGGATGATTATGTTGAGGTGCACCGCGGTCATCTTTGACTTTTATGAAGAAACTCCGAAATTGGTGGATAAGGATGTCCAGGAGGCCCTGGAGCTGCTGGTAAAAAACTGCCGCACCAGGGGGGCAGGACTCATTTATGCCCAAAGGGCCGACCGGCCTATGGTAAACGCACTTATCTCTGAAATAGAAGAGGTAATAGACCACTTAGTCAATAAGGAAAAGACAAAGATGGATGATATTATTTACACTCTGGAGAGGTTAGTTGATATGGTCATTATCTCTCGAAGCCGTGGGGAAAGTGATCGATATTACTTATACCTCCTCCGGGGGATGTTTCAGAATATGCCCTATCCTTATGAGTATGAGGATGAAGAAGATAGCCCGATAGTAGACCCCCGGATTATCGGGAGAAAGCAAAGAGGCCGCTGATTATAACCCCATCCTAATTGAGGGGGGAGAGGGAAGAGTTGACTTGAGTGGACTTTTTATCACCGGAACTGATACCGGGGTAGGAAAAACTGTTGTGGCGGCCGGCCTGACCAGGGCCTACCGAGATATGGGACATCGGGTGGGGGTGATGAAACCTGTTTCAAGCGGGGCGATAAAGACACCAACCAGTGGCCTGGAGTGCCGGGATACCCGGCTGCTGATAGAGGCAAGTGGAATACAGGAAGAAGTCAGCCTCATTAATCCCTATTGTTTTGAAGAAGCCCTGGCCCCGGCGGCGGCTGCCTCTTTAGCTAAAATAGAGATAGAGGTTGGCAAAATCCTGGAGGCATATCATCTTTTAGCCCAAGGCTATGATCCGATGATCGTAGAGGGTGTGGGTGGGCTTCTTGTCCCTATTCGAAAAGACTACCTGGTTATCGACCTTGTCCGCGATCTTAACCTGCCCCTCCTGGTTGTAGCCAGACCTGGGCTGGGGACCATAAATCATACCTGCTTGACCGTCAAATACGCCCTTAAAGAGGGAATTAGAGTAGTGGGGATAATAATAAACGGTTTAAAAAAGGCCGGTCTGGCTGAAAAGACCAGCCCAGCTTTAATAGAGGAGATAACCGGCGTCCCTATCCTGGGCATCCTCCCTTATCTTTCTGACCTGACTGTTTCTACGGTGGCCGCCCTTCTAAAGAAAACCATATCGTCTCTACCCGTGATAACTCCTCAGGCAGATAGGCTGAAGGCTGAAGGCTGAAGTTCAATAGCCTTCAGCCTATTTTTAATGGCTTGAATAAACCGCTCATTTTCTTCCGGTCGGCCAATGGTGACCCTGAGATGGGTGGTTAGGCCGTAGCCGCCCATCGGTCGAACTACCACACCTTCAGCCAGTAATCTCTCAAAAACCCTTCTACCATCCTGCCCTACATCTACCAGAATGAAATTGGCTACCGAGTGAACAAAGGCTAGGCCCAGTCTCTTTAGTTCCTGAGTCAGATAGACATATCCCTCCTGATTGAGTCTTCGACATTGCTTTGCATATTCTTCATCGTCTAAGGCAGCTACGGCTGCCTTCTGGGCCAGGGAATTGACATTAAAAGGCGGTCTAACCCGATTGATGGCTGAAATAACCTCTGGTCTCCCTATCCCATACCCTATCCTTAACCCAGCCAGACCATATATCTTGGAAAAGGTCCTCAGGATAAGGATGTTCTCTCTCTCCTTTAGAAGTTCTAAACTTTTGGGGAAGTCTTCTCGGTCAATGTATTCGTAGTAGGCTTCATCAAAGACGACCAGGACTGATGAGGGGATCCGGGACAGAAAGTGACCTACTGCTTGTTGAGTCACCATAGTGCCGGTGGGATTGTTAGGGTTGGCGATGAAGACAAGTTTGGTCTTAGGTGTAACGGCTTCGGCCATAGCCGGCAGGTCGTGAGTAAATTCCCTCAGCTTGACCGAGATACATTCTCCCCCTACCATAGCCACATTCTGGGCATAACGGATGAAGGCCGGCTCACCAACTACCGCCTCGTCACCCGGATTAAGATAAGTCAAGGCAAGCAGCCCCCCAATTTCATCCGAACCATTGCCCAGGATAATCCAATCAGGGTCTACGCCCAGTTTAGCCGAAAGGGCCTCTTTGAGGTAAAAACCTCCCCCATCAGGATAGCGGTTGACTTCAGCCAAAGAACCCTTTAAAGCCGCTAAGGCCTTAGGTGACGGCCCCCAGGGATTTTCATTAGAGGCAAGTTTGACCACATCAGTTAGCCCCAGTTCCCGGGCCACCTCGCTGACAGGTTTCCCCGGTTCGTAAGGCTGAACCTTGAGGATATTTGGTCTGGCTTTAAGCAACATCAGGCATCGACTCCCTGGGATAAGATCCCAGCACCTTCAAGAAAAGACATTCTTCCTTGAGCTTATTCAAGGCCTTTTTTACCTTGTCCTCCTCCACATGTCCCTGAAAATCCAAGAAAAAAATATATTCCCAGAGCTGTCTTCGTGAGGGACGGGACTCGATCTTGGTCAGATTGATATCCAACTCGGCAAAAGGCTGGGTAATCCGATATAGAGCGCCAGGCCTGTCGGTAATCGAGAAGAGAATGGAGGTCTTGTCATCACCAGTAACTGGATTGGGTTGATTTCCAAGAACCAGGAAACGGGTGTAATTCCCGGCCTTATCCTCGATATGCCGGGCCAGGATTTTAAGATCGTAAAGCTCGGCCGCTAAGGCCGAAGCAATAGCCCCGCTTTCGGAGTTTTCCTTAGCCAGCTTAGCCGCGGCCGTAGTACTGGAGGTTTCGATATATTCCACCCCCGGCAGGTTTTCCCTTAGCCAGGCTCGACTCTGCGCCAGGGGTTGGGGGTGGGAATAAAGCACCTTTATTTTCTTAAGCTCACAATTAGCCACTAAATTGAGCGAAATAGCCAGGAGAAGTTCAGCACATATATTCAACCTGGAATCTATTAACGTATCCAGGGTATAAGCCACTGAACCTTCAATAGAATTTTCGATGGGCACAACCCCGTAATCAGCTTCTCCTCGCTCGACCTCTCTGGCTACTTCAGGGATGCTCTGTTTAGGGATAAGATCAACCCCGGCGCCGAATTCCTTCCTGGCCGCCAGATGGCTAAAAGTTGCCTCCGGCCCCAAATAGGCCACCCGAACTCTTTTTGACTGAAGTCCTCTGGTCCCGGAGATAATCTCCCGATAAATGGCCACAATATTGTCTTCGGAAAGATGTCCGGCATTCAACCGCTTAATTCGTTCTAAAACAGCCCTCTCCCGGTCGGGTTGATAGATCGGTAGTTCCTCCTGCCGCTTGATTTGACTTATCTCTAAGGCTGCCTCCGCCCGTTTATTTAATAGCTCAATAATTTGGGCGTCAATATCATCGATCTTTGAACGTAATTCTGAAAGACTCATCCGTCACTCCTTAATCCGCCTTCAGCCTTCAGCCTTCAGCCTATCTACCTGAGTAGTTACTCTATCCTTTTATTCGTATTCCAGGTTTATGGTATCCGCTTCTGACCGTAGTATTGGGGTAAACCAGAGACCTTGGGCCAAGGATAGTGCCCGGACTGGTAACCGAATTACAACCGGTTTCGACCCTATCCCCCAGGATAGCCCCAAATTTTCTCAGGCCGGTATCATATTTTTTCCCTTCAATCTTTAGGGATACGGAGGAAGCAATAATCTTCAAATTGGCCAGTTTGGTTCCTGCTCCCAGGTTTACCTCGTTGCCAAGGATACTGTCGCCGATATAGGCAAAATGTCCAGCCTTGGCGCCATCCAGCATAATCCCTGTCTTGATTTCCGTGGTGTGACCCACCACACAACGATCTCCAATCAGACAATCACCCCGAATATAGGCGCCCTGCCTGACTTCTGTGCCGCCGCCAATAATAGTCGGCCCTTTTATCAATGCCCCCGGCTCAATTACCGTTCCTTCTCCGATATATATTTGATCATCAAAGAGGCTGACTCCCGCGTAAATAACGGCCGCCCCAACTAGGACCTCTCCTCGATAAATTACCTTGAATTTTCCTTTGGCGGGGTCTCCCATCTCCAACTCATATCCTTCATCCAGGACTTGGTCCTGGTAAAGGACGACTGTTCTAAGCAGCACATCGCCTCTATTTCTTATCTTGCTTACATTAGGCTCGATCACTTCTCTGATATATGGCTTGATCCTCTTCAGGCTTTCCCAGACGGGCTTATCTTCTTCGAAGAAAGGCCGATGCTTAAACTTAGACAAATCAAAAAAATCTTTGGGCGGCAACATCTTATTTTACTTCCTCCTCCTGAATAAGCCAGTTTCTGAGCAAAAAACCGGCCTTGGCCATCGTTTCGGCTACTCTCTAAGACGGTCCACTGTTAATAACTGGCGAGGGACTGTAGACTCTGTGGACGGTATGGACTGGGTGGACAGTGGACCCTCGGGACAGTATGGACTGGTTGGACCGTGGACTCTATTCTGACTGGCCGAAACAGTGACCATCGCCTATTTATCCATATCCCTATGTTTAACAATCAAATTGGCCTTCAGACCCTGCTGTTGAATGAACTCCCCCAACATCTCGGTGATGGTAATAGACCTATGCTTGCCTCCGGTGCAGCCGATGGCTATCGTCAGATAAGTCTTGCCCTCGGCCATATACTGGGGGACAAGGAATCCCATCAACTCGAAAAATATCTTGAGGAAGTTTTTTGTTACCGGCCACTGCATAACGTAGTCAATAACCGGTTTATCTTGCCCGGTCAAGGGTTGAAGTTCTTCTATATAATGCGGATTGGGCAGAAAGCGGACATCGAAGAGGAGGTCAGTATCCATAGGCGCCCCGTATTTATAACCAAAAGAGGTGAGAATTATGGTCATTTCCCTCGGTTTGGCCAGGGTAAGGAAGGCCTCCTTCAGTTTCTCCCGCAAATCACCCGGCGTAAGATACGAGGTGTCCACCACCAGATCGGCTCTCTCTTTAAGTGGGCTTAAGGCCTTCCTTTCAGTCTGGATATATTCATCCAGAGAACGGCTTATACCTAAAGGATGCCTCCGCCTGCTTTCCTTGAAACGGCGACTTAAAACACCATCCAGGGCCTCAAGGAAAAGGATCTTGTATTCGATTCCTTTTTGAGAAATATTACTTAAGGCATCAAATAGATTGGTCAGGAATTCTCCTTCTCTAATGTCAATGACTAAAGCCACGTCTTTTATCGGGGTCTTCGATCGACTGCACAGTTCAGCAAAAAGGGGAATTAGGGTAGTCGGGAGATTATCGACACAGAAGAATCCTCTGTCCTCAAAGAAATCAGCCGCCTGGGTTTTTCCGGCGCCAGACAGACCAGTGATAATAATAAACCGGCTGTTACTCATTTTCACCCTTATCTTGCCTTGTTGTTTCCATCCAGTCAAGCAACTTCTGATTAAACTCCTCAGCCGAATGGTACCCCATATCCTTCAGTCTCTGGTTCATAACCCCAACTTCAATAAGGATAGCGATATTTCTGCCGGGCCTAATCGGAATAATAAGATGAGGCACTTTTACGCCTAAAAGGGTATGGGCCTTATCCCCCAGACCCAGTCGGTCATACTCATCCTTCTTCCATTCTTCCAGGTTGATCACCAGTTCGACCTCTTTTTTTTCACATATAGCCGAAACGCCAAAAAGTTCTTTTATATTTATCACCCCAAGACCTCTTATTTCCATATGGTACTTAATAAGCTCCGCTCCGGTCCCGATCAGTTTATTCCCCAGCCGTTTAATTTCAACTATATCATCGGCAATAAGCCGATGTCCCCGCTCTATCAACTCCAGGGCGCATTCACTTTTACCCACTCCGCTTCGTCCGACTATTAAAACCCCCATACCAAAGACATCAACCAGAGAAGCATGGATACTGGTCTCAGGGGCAAACTTATCCTCCAAATAGAAGGTAAGCTGGGTAATAAGCATAACTGTTCTTAAGGGGGTCTTGAGGATAGGGATCTGGTGGGTTTCAGCTAAGGCCACCAGTTCAGGGGGGATTCCCTGCCCCCAGGTAACAATGAAGCAGGGGATTTCATGCATAAAGAGATTCTTTAAGTTTCCAAGCCGCTGGGTGGGGGTAAGGTGGTTCAGGTAGGATATCTCAAGTTTTCCAAGAACTTGAATCTTCCGATAAGTAAAATGTTCCATATATCCGGTCAGTGCTAAACCTGGGCGGTTAAGAGTTGAAGCGGATATTCTTTTATTAAGACCACTTTCACCGGCGGCCACTTCAAGCCGAAGCCGATCGCCGTATTCTTCCAGGACTCGCTTGATGGATATACTTGGCATCTGTCTACTTTTAGAGGTGCTTAGCTTCTTCTTTCTTGATAAGACTTAACACTTCTTCCGAAGTTTCAGCTTTTCGTAAAAGTTCACGGAAATAATTATGCTTTAGCAGACGGGAGATTCGAGCTAAGGCCTTTATATGAAAACCAGAGGCCTCATCAGCAGGACTTAGTAGAAGGAAAAAAATATAAGCCGGCTCCCCATCAAGGGATTGAAAATCAATGCCCTCTTTGGAACAGCCAAAGGCAGAAATAAGTTCCTTTACGGCATCAGCCTTGGCGTGAGGGATGGCTACTCCATGCCCAATGCCGGTACTCATCAACTCTTCACGTTTCATAATAGCCGAGAGGGCACTTTCCCTATCTGAAATCTTCTTAGCTTCAACTAAAAGATCTATTAATTCAGCCAAAACTCCTTCTTTATCTTTGGCAGAAAGATTTAATTTAATAGATTTTTTATCTAGAATATCTAAAAGTGTCATAACTATTTCTCCTCCTAATTAGTCAGAATTCGGTGATGTTCATTGTGTTTCAGCCTTAAAAGCCTTCTACCTTCAGTCTATCCACTTGATCGGTAAATGGCCCCAATGATGAACCAGGCCGAATTCTGTTATACAGACGGCTCAATTAAACCGTAATTACCATCCCGCCTGTGATAAATTACATTCACTTCTTCAGTTTCGGCATTAGTGAAGACCATGAAGTCATTCTTGGTCAGACTTAATTGTAAGATAGCTTCTTCCAGAGACATAGGTTTAACCGGATGGCGTTGAGTCTTTATAACCTTAAGCTCTGATTGATCCTCCCCTCCTGAAAGAATCTTCATCTCTATATTCTCTTCCCAGGGTGAAGACTTACCCTTATGCCCCTTAGTCTTCTCTTTATATCTTTTAAGCTGGTTTTCTATCTTGTCTAATACCTGATCGATAGAAGCATACATATCCGCCGTTACTTCTTCTCCCCTAAAGACAAGTCCGTTGGCGTTAATGGTTACTTCTACCTTGTGCCTGTTTTTTTCCACGGAGAGACTTACATGAACGTCAGCTCCTTTTTTTAAATACTTCTCCACCCGTGAAAATTTTTTCTCCACGTAATCATTTAAGGGTGGAGTAACCTCCATCCGTCTGCCAGTAATGGTAAGCTGCAAAAACATCAACTCCTTTATTTACTGGTAGTAACTATACTCCTCAGGCGCCAGGACACCTTAGTCGTTCTTCATGTCCGTAACGAGCCGAAACAAAGGGAAGCTCAGACACGGATAACGCTCACGGAGGACGATGGGGTGTCTTTAGGGCGGAATAGTTACCATCAAAAGATACGGCTTAATGCCTAAAAGAAATCTTGGCGATGTTCATCGTTTCGGCCATTTTTCGCCGCCCTCTGGTAGTCTGGTGTCTGGTAGGCGGGACACCAGGCTACCAGACAGCCGGTGGCCAGAGGGCTCTTCGTAAATGGCCGAAACGATGAACAAGACCAAAATCGTAAAAAAGTTTATCACAGTTTTTTTTACTTGTCAACCTCTTTTTCCGACCAAGCCAGATAGCTCGATTATTTTTTTGGTTTACAAATTGACCAAGATGTGGTATACTATTTTTTTAATTGAAATTCGTAACTACTCAGCCCTCATTGGGAACACAGATAAAAAATAACTAACTATTCAGCCACTAAGGCACTAAGGCACAAAGTAAAAGAATAATTCTTATAATCTTCGTGTCTTAGTGTCTTTGTGGCTGAATAGCTACAAAAATAATTCCTGATAATCGGTGAAATCTTGGGTAATCGGTGAAATGGGTGGTCTTCTTTTGGTATGGCTAAGTAATTACTGAAATTCGTAACTACTCAAAACTAAGTTAAGCAGTTAGTTGGGAGACAAAGCAAAATTCCCTCTCCCTTGATGGGAGAGGGATAGGGTGAGGGTGAAATGGGAGGGAGGGGAAGCTCTTATGCCGACGCTGTCAGGACAAAAGGAGATGAAACTTAACCCATAGCACTATAATCTGTAATGAGCTTACTTTTTTAACTTGATTTTGAGTAGATACTGAAATTCTAACCTAACATTGGATAGGAGGAGCAAAAAACTGAAACAACAGACTATTGCCAGAGAGGTAACTTACGCTGGAATTGGACTCCATACAGGGAACAAGATCAATCTTACCTTTAAACCGGCTCCGGTAGATACAGGGATTGTCTTTGTCAGGAGGGATTTACCCGGCAAGCCAAAGGTTAAAGCCAGTCTGGAAAATGTGGCCAGCAGTACCCGGGAGATATCGCTCAAAATAGACGGCGTGGAAGTCAGGACAGTAGAACATGTCCTTTCTGCCCTGAGCGGACTCGGGATCGATAACTGTGAAATTGAACTGGACGGCCCTGAGCCGCCAGTCGGAGACGGAAGCTCTCTTTTTTTAGTTGATCTCCTTACCGGGAGCCCAATTTTAACTCAAGAAAAATCTCGCTCTATACTTAGACCTAAAAAACCTGTCTGGGTGGTGGATGGAGACAGGGAAATCACCCTTTTACCGGATGAAGCTTTAACTATTACTTGCATGATAGACTTTGCCCATCCGGCGGTTGGGTCTCAGTTAGCCTCCTTCACCCTGGCTCCTGACATATTTATTAATGAAATCGCTCCAGCCAGGACCTTTGGTTTTTTAGAGGAAGTAGAGACCCTGAAACAGCAAGGGTTAGCCCAGGGTGGGAGCCTAGAAAATGCTATTGTCATTGGGCCGGAGAGAATCTTAAATGATTCCCTTCGTTTTGATAACGAACTTGTCCGCCATAAGATTCTCGATCTTATTGGAGACCTCTCCCTTTTGGGCGCTCCTTTTAGTGGTCGTCTGACGGCTATTAAGCCGGGGCACAGCCTGAATGTTAAGTTAGCTAAAAAAATCGCCCAAGAAACAAAGATTGTCCCCCTGACCGGTGAACTGGATATGGCGGCTATTCAAGAGATACTGCCTCACCGGTACCCTTTTCTTTTGGTGGATAGAATTATAGAACTGGAGCCAGAAGCCCGGGTAGTGGGAATAAAGAATGTAAGTATGAATGAGGAATTTTTTCAGGGACACTTTCCGGGACATCCTATTATGCCCGGGGTATTGATGGTGGAAGCCCTGGCTCAAACCTGCGGGGTTTTACTCCTTTCCAAGGTTGAAAACAGAGGCAAGATGGTCTATTTTACCGGAATAGATAAGGTTAGATTTAGACGCCCTGTTTTACCAGGAGATCAACTCAGACTGGAAGGAAAACCAATCAAGATCAGACAGCGAACGGGTAAGATGTTGGGCCGGGCATACGTGGGGGATAATCTGGTAACTGAAGCGGAATTAATGTTTTCTATTGCCGAATGAGGAGAAAATTTCCATGAAGATTCATCCCACGGCCATCGTTCATCCCAGGGCTGAACTGGGATCAGAAGTGGAAATCAGTCCTATGGCCCAGATAGGTGAACACGTCACCCTGGGGGATCGGACCCGGATAGGGCCTGGCGCCATCATTACCGGTTGGACCTCGATTGGTTCTGATTGTGAAATTCATCCCGGCGCTATTATCGGCCATGATCCCCAGATAAAAGGATGCAAGGTAAAGCGGTCCTATACGGAGATTGGGAACGGCAATGTCATCCGGGAATATGTGACTATTCATCGGGCGGGGAACGAAGAAGGCGTCACCAGAATCGGTAACCAAAACTTTATTATGGGCAACGTCCATATTGCCCATAATTGCGAGATTGGAAATGAAGTTATTATCACCAATTATGCCGGTTTGACCGGACACGTTGAGGTGGGAGACCGGGCCTTCATTTCCGGTCTGGCCGCCATTCATCAGTTTGTCAGGATTGGAGAGCTGGCTATGATTGGTGGGAGCTCCAAGGTGGTCCAGGACGTGCCGCCTTATTTTCTGGTGGACGGACATCCGGCCACCGCTTGCGGCTTGAATACGGTCGGACTGAAAAGAGCCGGCTTCCCTCTTCCCCTCAGAAACCATCTCAAAAAGGCCTACCGCCTCCTTTATCGCTCTAACCTCCTTATTTCGGCAGCCCTCTCCCAGATAGAGGAAGAGTTAGGGGAGTGCCCGGAAGTCAATCGGTTAGTGACCTTTATTCGGGCTTCAAAACGGGGGATATGTAAAGACAGAAGTCAGAAGTCAGAACACAGAATACAGACAATCTGTGATCCATTATCTGGCTCTGACATCTGATTGAAAAGGAGATGATTAGCTTGAAACCTGCTAAAGTAGGCGTTATCGGAACAGGGCATATGGGGACTTATCATGTCCGAACCCTGAGCGAAATCCCTAATGTAGAATTAACCGGAGTAACAGACATTGATTACCATCGGGCAGAAACAATAGCCAACCAGTACGGAACTACGGCTTATCGTGATCATAAGGAGCTTTTTGATAAGGTTGAGGGAGTAAGCATTGCTGTTCCAACCGGGCTCCATTACCAGGTGGCCAAAGATTGTCTGGAGGCGGGCCTCCATGTCCTTCTGGAAAAGCCTATGACCCAAAACCTGGAGGAGGCCAAAGAATTATTTGATCTGGCTGCCTCAAAACAAAGAATTTTGCAAATAGGACATATAGAACGATTTAATGCCGCGGTCCAGGAACTCAAGAATATCGTGCGGAATCCTATCTTCATTGAGTGTCGGCGACTCGGCCCTTATTCCTCCAACGGCCGGATAAAGGATAGCGGGGTGGTTCTGGACCTGCTTATTCACGATATCGATATCGTTCTCAGCCTGGTTAACTCAAGGCTTGAACGAATAAACGCCGCCGGCGCTTCAGTCTATTCCAACGGACATGAGGACGTGGTCAATGTTCAGTTAATCTTTGCCAACGGCTGTATAGGCAACCTCACGGCCTCCAGAATAACTGAAAATAAGATCCGCACCTTATCCATTACCCAGCCTGACGCTTATATCTACCTGGATTATGCTGATCAGGATCTGCATATCCACCGTCAAGCCGCCTCAAAATACATCCTCAGCCGCGAAGTGATGCGATATAAACAAGAGTCCTTTATCGAAAGACTCTTTGTCCATAAGGATAATCCCCTCAAATTGGAGCTGATTCATTTTATTAATTGTTTTGCTAATGGAGGGCGATCGAGGGTTTCCCCTGAGGAAGAACTAAATTCCCTGGGTGTTACCCTGAAGGTGTTGGATCTAATTAAGGAGGGTAAGGGAAAGTTATGAGGCGGGAAGTGATGAATGCCAGGGAAATAAAAAGGGCTCTTACCAGAATGTCTCTGGAGATAATGGAAAGAAACGGTGATGTGAGCGATTTAGTCGTGGTGGGCATTATAACCAGAGGGGTTTCCCTGGCGGTCAGGCTATCTAAACTGATGGCCGCCGAAGAAGGGATAGAAGTTAAGATAGGTTCATTGGATATCACCCTCTATCGTGATGATTTAAACCTCCAGGGGAGGGATAGAATCCCCCCCGGCGAGCTGGTTTCCAAGACAGATATCCCCTTTGATGTTAACGACAAAGTGGTTATCCTGGTAGATGATATTTTATATACCGGCCGCACCACCAGGGCTGCCCTGGGACAATTGATGGATTTTGGACGGCCCAGGTCGATACAACTGGCCATATTAGTTGATCGAGGTCACCGGGAATTGCCTATCAGACCCGATTACGTGGGGAAAAATATCTCTACCTTACGGGAAGAAAAAGTTAAGGTTCAACTAACCGAGGTAGACGAGGTTGATCAGGATCGAGTCATTGTGATATAGTAGACAGTAGTGTACCATCACATTTGATTTGATAGGTTGGTCTCTTGTAGAAGCAATCCCCCTCACCCTACCCTCTCCCCTCAGGGGAGAGGATTAAGGTGAGGGGTAAAAGAGGCTCTACCCACAATACTAACTTGATAAGGCAGTAGTTAACAGTGATACTGACTACTTATGAAAGCCATTCTTGCCCTTGAAAACGGAGCCGTGTTTGAAGGAGAATCTTTTGGCGCTGACGGTGAAGCTTACGGTGAAGTCGTCTTCAACACAAGCATGATGGGGTATCAGGAGATACTGACCGACCCCTCCTATCGAGGGCAGATAGTCACTATGACCTATCCCCTCATTGGAAATTACGGCATCAATGAGGAAGATTCTGAATCAAGCAGACCGTTTTTAAGCGGATTTGTCGTTCGGGAATATACCCCTTGTCCCAGCAATTGGCGGGCATCTAAGTCACTGGCTCAATATCTGAAAGAAGAGGGAATTGTAGCTATCCAGGGGGTAGATACCAGGGCCTTAACCAGGATGCTCCGAACCGGCGGGGTAAAGAAGGGGATTATCTCGACGGAGGATCTTAGTCCTGATTCTCTTATTAAGAAGGCCATAGATTCTCCTTCTTTAATCGGCCGGGATCTGGTCCGGGAAGTAACTACCAATAAGGTTTACACCATTCCACCCCCTCCCTCCCAGGCACCGCCCCCCAAGATAGCCGTTTATGACTTTGGGGTTAAAAAAAATATCTTAAGAAAACTTTACCAACATGGGGCCCAATTAGTAGTGGTTCCTGCGGCCACCCCCGCCGATGAAATCCTGAGATTTGAACCGGATGGAATTGTGCTTTCCAACGGTCCCGGGGACCCGGCTGGAGTGGGCTATGCCATTGAAAACGTCCGCTTGCTCCTGGGCAAGAAACCCATTTTGGGCATCTGCCTCGGCCATCAGATCCTAGGGCTGGCTATGGGCGGAAAAACCTACAAGCTCAAATTCGGCCACCGGGGGGGAAATCAACCGGTGAAGGATTTAATCACCGGTCGGGTGGAAATTACGGCTCAAAACCACGGGTTCTGTGTTGACCTAAAATCCCTTCCCCGGGACAAGGTTTTCATCTCTCATATAAACCTTAATGATCATACGGTGGAAGGGATGACTAATTCCGAAGAGAGGGTTATTTCCGTTCAATATCATCCTGAAGCTTCTCCCGGACCTCACGATGCTAACTACCTATTTGGAAGATATATGGAGATGGTGAGAGGAGAAATGAGTCGATGAAAATAGGTAATATATTGGAGACAGACCTTATCTTCCTTGATTTTGAGTCCCGTAATAAAGAAGTGGCCTTAGAGGATATGGTAGGGCGAATAAACAAAAAGGTTAGAGATACTAAAGAGGTGCTTGAGGCCATCAACCGGAGAGAAAAATTGGGGACCACGGCCGTAGGTGATGGGGTCGCTCTTCCTCATTGTCGCACCTCAGCCATAAAGAAGATATTAGCGGCCTTTTTCAGGTCAACCGCCGGTATTGATTTTGAAGCGGAAGACGGTGAGCCTGTTCATCTCATCTTTCTTATATTAGCTCCCGACGAGGAATGGGAGTCTTACCTTGAGGTTCTGGCCCAGATAGCCCGCCTTTGCAAGGAGGAAAAGAATAGAAACGCCCTCCTGAAAGCAAATAATCCAGGGGAAGTTATAAAATTCATTAAGGGTGTTTCAGAGGGCATTTGAGGCTCTGTCTCAGTTTCGGGTTTCGGGTTTGGGGTTTCGGGTTTTGGGTTGTAAGTGGCAGATTATTCCGAGCCTCGATTTCGGATGTCTGATATTTTTGACTTTTTGGTCGGGTAGAGGTCAGGGGCCTTTCAGCCCCATTCCCCCCTAAGAACTGTACATGTAAGTTTCCCCACATACAGCTCAAGCATCTCAAAGACGGCCCTTGTGGGACCCGCCCGACTGTGATTCTTCCTAAGTAAACTGGGCGCGAAATTCGCGTGCCGATAATGCCGGCAGTAGTTTGCTTTCCCTTTTGTTCCTTCACAGCCTTTGCGATACGCATTTACAGCCTTCTGACTTCCCGTTGAGCTTACTTCCACTTAATGGAATTCCACTTCTCAGAGTCATCTGTGAGTGCACCAGCCTTTTGAGCCGTCATTTGCTTCCTCTTCTTCAAGGGTTCTCCAAATTCTCTCGCAATGAGACACCAGTTGGACGTCAGCACGCTCTTTCACCAGTCGCCGAAAGCTTGCCAGTTTTGGCGTTGAGCCATATTTCATGCCCTATCTTTTGGCTTTCCCAAAAGCATTCGCTTCTTCCAACCTCTCCCTCCCGTCTCTCCATGGGCGTGCCTTGCGGGTTTCACTTGCCTGGCCTTGCACCAGGCAAAGGACGGGGTTACTACGTTCCTCACAGTTGATCCTTTGGATGACTTAGGTGCGTCCTCTACGCCGATGGTTCTACAGTTCCGTGCAGGCAGTTAGAAAACCTGGCGCTCCACCAGACGGCTATTCCGCTGCGCTCCATAGCCGCCGGTGAACTTGGTCGTTAAACATACGGAAGATAGACATACGGAAGATAGAAATCCGCCACAGTGAAAAATAAACGACAGGTGTTGGTTATCCAATGTTATCTACCATTATGGAATTAAGGATAAAGAAAGATGAAGAAGTTAAAAATATACAAAGTGCAAAAGTATAGGTGTTTAGTAATTCCGCAATTTTGACGGACTATTGGAGACCCCTGGGTCAATTTTTAATTGCCATTGACATATAGTCATATCAACTGCCCCAGTAAAGACGCAAGTTTTTGCATCTCTACTCATTATACAACGGCATCATCTTCTTGCCAAATCTTTTCGACCTGTGAAATAGGCTTAAATAAAATGCAAGAAACTTCCCATAGACATAGATATTCAAGCTCTACTACTACTAAAAACAGGTCGCTCCTACGGAGCTGCAAATATATTGCTTTTGCGAAATACTACAAACAGATTGCTCCTAACGGAGCTTTATTCAGGTTAGCTCCAGAGGAGCGACATGTTTGTAGAATATATCTCTCATAACAAATTAGCTCCATAGGAGCGATCTGTTTATTCTCTTTCTTACCCTAATTGGGGGATATTTGTATAAACCTATTTCACAGGTCGAATCTTTTTTAGCCTCCATTTGGAATTGTTGTCTTGACAATCAGGGGGAGATGTGTTATACTTACAGGTATAATCTAAATAAGATAATCTAAGGAGGATAATATGGAAAACCCTTTCCGATATGGGGATATCGTCCGGGGAGATTATTTTACTGACAGAGAAAAAGAGATTAAAGAGATCTGTCAGGACATGAGAAGCAGTCAAAATATCGTAACTACTCAGCCACCACATATTGATTTTGAAGCTTACAGAACACAATATATTGTGGTTCGTCTCCTTTTATAGGTTGCATAGAAAGCCGTTTTTTAGGAATTTTAGCTAACTTTTAAACACCTAAACACAATATGTTGTGGTTTCGCTAGGTAAGGCTACTATATAGAGGCTGAGTAGTTACAAAATATCTTCTTCTATTCACCCCGAAAATATGGCAAGACTTCCTTGATCACAAAAGTCCTTGGCCTTCTCCAGGCAGAAGGTCTCTTTACTATCTACCTGGACCTTTATCAGGTTCCCTCCAAAAAGGTCTGGCTGGAATTGTATGCTAAGGCTATCTCTAAAGGGGTGGCAGGAAGGATCGAGGGGATAAAAAGATTCATAAAAGAATATCTACCCGGTTTTATTCCAAAGATTATCATTAAGGGGGAGGATAGCCCTGATATAGAATTTGAGTATGTTTCTTCCCGAAAGGGAATCGAAAGATATCTAATGGATGTTTACGACCTTCCCCAGAAAGTGGCTGAAAAGAAGGGACGAAAAGGGGTCGTGGTCATGGATGAATTTCAGGAGATAAGAAATCTGGATGGTGAAGAAATGGAGAAGCAGATAAGATCCATAATTCAACACCACGATAAAATCTCATACGTCTTTGTGGGAAGCAAGAAAGGGATGTTATTGGACATCTTTACTAACAGAAAAAAGCCGCTTTATAATATTGGCAAGATGTTGACCCTTAAAAAGATTCCCGCAGAAAATATGGCCGAATTCATCAGAAATAGATTCAACCACACCCAACATTCAATAACTGAAGAAGTAATAGAAGAAATATTATCACTCACTGAGAACCACCCTTATTTCACCCAGATGCTCTGTCACGAAATATGGGACCTTCTTTTTCCTGGTCAGGATGTTCAATCCAAAGATATCAAAGAAGCTATTAACCAAATCCTTTCTAACCAGTCAGAGCTTTATTTTATCATCTGGGATAGCCTCTCCCCTCACCAGAAGAACCTGCTTTTTGCCTTGACTAAAACCAGAAGCAGCAGGATATACTCAGCAGATTTCATTAATAATCACAGCCTGGGAAGCACTTCCATGATCCAAAAATCGATTAGGGCATTGCTTAATAAAGAGGTGATCGAGAAAAACGAGGGGATTTACGAAATACAGGATGTCTTCTTCCGGCAGTGGCTTCAAACAAGAATGCTGCCTTAAAGGTATCGTAAACGGAGAGCTCTCTTCTCTCACTTCTCAACTCTCAACCCTCAGCGCTCAACTCTTACCTGGAAGGTTTTAGGCGCTCCTCATTCAGTTAATGCGCCAGAACTAACCGCCTTCAGCCTACCGTCTAAACAAGGTGAGCAATTAGGATTAATGTATCATAGCAATAGTAGATTAAAGTAAAAATTGGCTGTTGATTTATAGTAGAAAATGTGGTATAATATAATAGTAGTAATCCGAAGAAAAAGTCCAAGTCGATGCTCGAGCATCGAGTATCAAGTATCCTTGTGGTTGGCGGAACGGTTACAGGCGACCGGCTAGGCCGGAACGAAAGGTGAAAAAATGAGGCCGGATATATTGAAGGAATCCGAAGGAAAAGTAGTAGACGAGTTCAAAAACTTCTTACTTTCACACTACCCGAATAGAATTGAGTTGATTGAACTTTTTGGCTCAAAAGCCAGAGGGGATAGCGATGAAGACTCGGACGTTGACCTTCTGGTTGTAGTTGATAAAGAGGATCGGGAATTTGATGATCAGATATGTGAGTTAATGAGTGAGCTTTGCCTTAAATATAACATTTTGATTTCACCAGTGATCTTTGAAAAGGAGGAGTTTGAATTGTATAAGAGAGTTGAAGCTTCAATTATTCTCAATATTGAAAAAGAGGGTATTGTGTTATGGGAAATGAGCTGAAAAAAGTCCTGGATGATTTAATCTTGAAAGCGAAGAAAAGAATAGCCGCTGGTTGGTTAATGACAGAAAAAGACTTTTTTGCCGCAGGTTCCAAACGGTAGTGTCAAGAGATGACAATGCTTGGAGTTGGAGGAGGATACCTTTAAAATGAATAAACAAAAGGATCGGGTCAGGAGGAGACGAAAAAGGCCTTATTATTGGGCTAGTCTCCTCTTATTTTTTATCTTATTTGGGACGGGATCATTTCTCCTCCCAGATACCGTGGCGGCTCAACCGGATGTAACTATCATCTCCAAGACAGATGGCACGGCTACCGCCTCACCAGGTGATACCCTAACCTACATCATTGCTTACGAAAACACAGGTGGACTCGTCGCTAATGTCTATTATGTCCGCCCTGATGGTAATAACACTAACTCCGGGACCGGCCCTTCAGCTTCCGAGGCCTGGCGAACCATAGATTATGCTGCCTCAACTATGGGGCCAGGTGATATAGTCTATGTTGCCCCGGGAACCTATAATGAGCAGGTTACCATAGACAATAGCGGCACTTCGGGCAACCGTATCTACTATATCGCGGA
Source organism: bacterium (assembly GCA_040753085.1). Lineage (NCBI taxonomy): Bacteria > bacterium. The sequence continues at coordinate 61,961 of JBFMHI010000001.1, forward strand.
TACTAATAGCTCAAAGTTTTCTGATATCTCAGCCGGAGATGTAATTGTTGATGCCCAGAATACCCGTAATTACTGTTTTTACATTTCCGGGAAAAATTATATTACGATAGATGGATTTATAGTGAGAAATGGGACGGGCGACTGGAATTATGCCGATATCCATATTGAGAATTCAGATTATATCGGGGTTTATAATTGTACTGGTTTTGGGGGGACTAATAAGAGAATAGTAATAAAAGGAGATTCAGATAACTGTCTTATCTCTGATTGTGAAGTCGATGGAAATGGAAGTGGATATAGCGTGAGTGTAGAGGGTACCAGTAATGACTGTATCCTTAGACGATGCAAGATTCACGATATCTCTGATGAAGGGATCACTATCTGGCATAGTTCAAATGGGACATATAATACCATCATTGAGAACTGTATTATTTACAATAACAATGGAAACGGCGGGATTGAAATCGGTCCTAACTCTGATGGAACAATACTAAGAAACAATACCTTCATCAATAACAATCCCGGTGGCAACGGAAATCTGTATAATCGTGGTGATAACACCATTTGTTTTAACAATATCTTTGATAATGGTTCCGGTAATATAACTATAACTAATATAGGAAGTTTCACTGGCAGTAATTACAACTGTATCCGAGGGACTACTTCTGGTTATACGTCGGGGACTAACGACCTGATTAATACCAACCCGGACCTTGATGCGACTTATCATCTTAATTCCACTTCTCCCTGTAGAGATTCCGGTACGGCTACTTTTAGTGGCCAGAGCGCCCCTTCAAAGGATATAGATGTAGGTTCAAGACCATATAATAGTGGCTACGATATAGGTGCAGATGAATATGGAGTCAGTGCCCTGGTTCCTTCCTCCCGGGCCGCCACTGGCGTGGTCATTAGCGATACTATTCCAACAAATACTACCTTTGTTTCAGCCAGTGATACAGGGACTGAATCCAGTGGCGTAGTTACCTGGAACATCGGCACCCTGGAACCAGACGGCCCCCATCAGGTGACTCTGACCGTAGTGGTCAATGACACCCTGCCCGCTGGGACAACCAGTATCGTCAACACCGCTACCATTACCGACGATGGCTCAGACTCGGATTCGACCAATAATTCCCGCACCGATACAGACACCGTGGTGGCTCAACCGGATGTGACTATTACCTCTAAGACCGACGGCACAGCTACAGCCTCCCCGGGCGACACCCTGACCTACACCATCGCTTATCAGAACACCGGCCAGATCGGCGCCACCAGTGTGGTCGTCACCGACACCATCCCCACGAACACCACCTATGTCTCAAACAC
>JBFMHI010000001.1:63386-74116 GCA_040753085.1 bacterium
GGTCGTCACCGACACCATCCCCACGAACACCACCTATGTCTCAAACACTGGCGGAGGAAGCTATGCCGGTGGGGTAGTCACCTGGAACATCGGCACCCTGGAACCAGACGGCCCCCATCAGGTCACCCTGACCGTGGTGGTCAATGATACCCTGCCCGCCGGGACAACCAATATCGTCAATACCGCCACTATTACCGACGATGGCTCAGACTCGGATATGACCAATAACTCCCAAACAGATACCACCACGGTGACGGTCCAACCGGATTTGAGTATCACCAAGACGGATGGTGTGAGTAAGGCCTGGCCGGGTCAGACCCTGGTTTATACCATCACCTATGAGAATATCGGCGATACTGGAGCGGTAAGCGTGGTCATCACCGACACCGTTCCGGCCTACACCACCTTTGTCTCGGCCACGGGTGGAGGGAGTGAAGCCGGTGGCCTGGTCACCTGGGATATTGGCAGCCTTGAGGCAGGTGACTCAGGTACAGTCACCATGACGGTGGTCGTCGATTCTCCCCTGCCCCAAGGGACACAAATCACCAACACCGTCATCATTACCGACGATGGCTCAGACCCGAATTTGAGCAATAACTCCTACACAGATATCAACAGCGATCCTCAACCAGAGGCCAGATTTACTGATTCAAGCTGGGTGGAGACAATTCTTTATCAGGTCTGTGAGACGGTTTATCTGGAGGTTGAAGATTTGCCGGGTTATGATACTATTGCTATTACCCTTTATAGTTATGATTCTTCAGACACAATTGATACGGAAACCGTGATATTAAACGAAGTGAGTACCGGTACCTACAGAAACTCTATCCCTTCTTGCTATTACTATGCCGCCTCCGGTTGTGACACCGGAAGTAACAATGGTATCATCTCGGTCGATCCCTTTGATGCCGCTAATCAAATCAGATATACTTATAAGGCCCTCACCCCCACCGCTGATTTTCGGCTGCCTAACCTGGCTTTTCCGCCCAATCCATCTACAGAATGGAGCCCCCCCTCTTCGCTTAATGTCTGTCAGACCGATGGCGAATTCGGACTCACCTTTCTCAACTCCGGCCAGGTAGCGGCTTACGATGTAGTCATCGTTATTGACACCCTGCCGACCGGATTCAGTTATGTCTCCGGCAATGCCAAAATTATCTCTAATGACAATCCCACTGGGTATGCCGCTGAGCCGGATACAACCAGCGTCCCTGGTGACTGGATCTGGAATTATGGGGGAAATGATAATAATGCTGTCTGGGACATAGCCTCGGGTGATACCCGAACTCTGGTCTTTACCCTTACCCCAAATTGTAATAGTCCGGAAGCGAGTCAAATATTCTTCAGGACTTACTTTCGAGTGGGAGATTGTCCTACCGCCCTTGATCTTACCGGTGACGACCAGAACGGGAGCAATTTCCAATCAGTTAATATAACCGTTAACCAGGCGAGTTTAAGTTTGACCAAGGAAGCCATTGAGATCAACGGCAGCCCTATTACGCCTACCTCTTCGCCTACTGCCTCGCCAGGGGATGAAATCACCTGGCTGATTACGATTTCCAGCGAGGGGGATACGGCTCCCTTAGTTAATGTTGAGGTCACGGATACCCTCGGTGCAGGTCTGACTTATGTGGCTGGCAGCTCCACGGCCGACACCTCCGGACTGCCAAACAATCTGGTCTGGACCAGGGCTCAGGAATCCGGCCTGGCCTCTATCGATGCCGGCAATACGGTCGGCCTGACCTTCAAGACTCTGGTGGGCTGTGCCGGGCTTTCCAACAATGTCTCCGCTACCTGGGGATGTGATGCCAACAATGACTGCCAGCCGACCGATGTCACGGCGGTGGCCACCGTCACCCTTGATGTCCAGTCGAATCCTAATCTGTCCTTTACGCCGCCTGATTTTAACTTCAGTTACTGTTATAATATTACCGGTTATAATTTTACTATTACCAATACCGGTGGCAGTTATGCCCGTAATGTCACCTTGGTCGGCTCTGGACTTTCCTCCTTAAGCCTTAGCGGGATGACCATTTCCCCTTCCGGAACCTATTACCCGGACACCGAGACCTTTGTCTTGCCCGATCTTGATTCCGGAGATACGGTTGAAATCACCTTTGACGCTGCCCCCCCTGATACCTGGTGCAGCACCCAGCCATCAGGCCCAGTGAATTGGGCCGCCAACTATTACAATGGCTGTAATCAGCCCCTAAGTAATTCGGCCTCATCTAATATCTCTACTACCCCTCAATCTACCCTTACCGTAACCAAAACGGCTGACCAAGGCATTGAGATGGATCTGGAGGAGATAATCAACTATACCCTGACGGTCACTTACACTGGCCCGGACACTTGCCCCAGCCCGGTGGGTAACGTCACTGTAACCGATACTTATCCTGACGGTTTCACGGTCCTTGACGCGGCTGGAGGAGATACCAGCACCTCAGGGATTATTACCTGGATATACGACCCGGCTGATTCTCCTATATGGCAAAAGACCATCCAGCTTCAATCTCCCTCCTATGATGAGTGCGATACCTACTCCCAGACCTTTGCCACCAATACCGTCTTGGCTTCTCTGACTGATTGCTGCGGCTGTTTCCTCTCTGATCAAGCCGACCACACCATCGCCCTGGAAGCTCAGTATCTCCTCACCTCAGATAAAACCGTCTCCTCCGCCAATAACTTCCAGAAATGTTCACCCCTAACTTTTACCAATACCTATGCCTTTAGTAACAGTGATACGTGGGAGGCCATTAACTGGAGTGATATGATTTTTTATGAAGAGGGGGCCGACAGTATGGTCCCTGTCCCGGGAACCCTCGATATTGTCATTGAAGATTCGGTGGGTGGTATCTGCAACCTTGGTTCTGGCCAGGACCTTAGTGATACCACCTTAGCGCGTGGAATGGTTACCTACAGATATTATTTTGATTTTCCGGCTACTTGCGATGCTGTTTCGATCAAAAGTTGTACTATGACCATCACCTATCAGATGCAGGCCACTGATACCTCTTCACCAGGCTGTGGTGGTTCATATTCCTTCTATGACTGGTCAACCCTCGATGTAGGAGCAATCCTGGGTGGCAATTGTTATTCAGAAGATCCCTATATTGAAGAAACCACCTATCTCACCCTATCCAATCCTGAGCTGGACCTCACTGTCTCCGACCACACTATGACTGAGTGTGATACGGCTACCGTCACCATCACTGCCTGGGATAATAATGCTAATCAAGGGGCCTATGATACCCGAATATTGCTCCAATTTGGTGATTACCAGGTTATCTCTGACTATACTTATGGCGGGAATGTCTCCCCGTCAGATACTGCTCCTACCACGGGCGGGGTATACTTTAATTACGCTGATCTCTTCTCTGACACCTCAGGCGTGACTACGGCCACTATCACCTTTGATGTGGAAAGATTCTGCACCACCTCAGCCGGGCTGTCGGCTAATGTCTATTATGATGACTGGTGTAATGATGATGGGGTTTACGATGACATTTGCGCGGCGGATACAGATAGCATGACGGTTACTCTTAATCCAGGCAATCTCTTCCTCATGGTCAATCCTGACCCTATCAACATCATGGCTGATACCGCCAGTTGGACGGTTTATGTCTACAATAACGGCTCCGGGGCTATCCAGAATGTGGACATCTATGACACCCTGGGCAGCGGCTACTCTAATATGACTTATGAAATTATTGACGAGACCGGTTCGCCGGCGGCCGCCGATGCCTATGATACCTTAGCGGTCGGATCACACGAGCTGCATATTCGTATCCACGAGATACCAGCTAGCAGTAACTGGCAGATCCGCTTTACCGCCGAGGTTGATTCCTGCCAGGCTGGAGATTTGGAAAACCGTATAATCAATGCCTCCTGGAGTTGTTATCCAACCGGTGAGGCCTGCGAGCAGGAAGCCGCCACGCCTGTGGTCACTCAGGTTGTCTTCCGGGAGGCCTCACTCTATCTGAGACTTCAGACCGTACCTACAGTTAGCGCCGTGACTCTTTGTGATACGCAGTCCTTCCAGTTGATCATCCGTAATGACGGCCAGACCTATGACTACGATGTCATCACCACCGCTCCTTTTATCCCTGGCCAACTGGACTATGATACCGGAAGCGCTGTTATCACTAAAAATGGCTCTGTGGTGGCTTCCCCACCTGCCCATGATCCAACCATTATCCCGGGAGTTGGTCTCGTCTGGGATCTTTCCACCTGGGGGATTGAGGATCTGGCCTCAGGAGATACAATAACTATTGATTTTGATATAAATATAGCCTGTGACTTTACAACCACCCAATTATTGCCAGAGGCATCTTATCTTAAGCCTTGTGGTCAGGCCGGCCCAGTTAGCGCCTATGGCCAGTATCTGGCGGGTAATAAGCCGGATTTAACCGTAGACAAGACTACCGATACCTTCCCTGGCCGCCTCGGCTCTACCACATGGACCATCAGACTTTTCAACCAGGGAAATGGTGTCACCGATCGGATCGTGGTCACCGATACCATGCCTGTCTATATGTCCTACGTAACTTCAAGTATAACCCCTTACGATACAATAACTATTGGCGGCCGTGATGTAATTACCTGGGTCCTTGATCGACCGGACAGCGCCATTAATCCCGGCAACCCTTATACCTTTACCGCCACCGGTGATATGGCGGCCTGTCCCGCGGGGTCTGAGGCTAATGACTCCAATGTGGTAACAGCGGTGGTCGGATGTGAGGGGGCCGGAGCAAGTGACCTTGAGTGTATCATTGATATCTCCAAGTCATCCGATTATTCTACCCCCTATTGGAACATTGGGGAAGTTAATTCAGACAGCTTCAGTGTCACCCAAACCATTAACCCCACCATCTTCTGTGATACGGTTACCTGGGTGTTATTATTTGAAAACAATGACCAGGTTGATGGCTATGATACTGTCACGGTTTATGATACCTTACCGGCTAATGTGGAATATGTCAGTTCCACCCTGACCCACAGCACCCAGGGGACAGTTACCCCCACTTCAATAGACACCTCTACCCAGACTATTAAGTGGACTTTGCCTTCATCCGTTGATCTTTTGGCCGGGGAAAGCCTACAGGTTGACCTGGTGGTGCGGGCTGCCTGTGGCTTTAGCGGGGGGACAAATTCCACCTCACTTAGCCTTTACAACTGTGTGGGGACACTCTACACCATTCCCCTGAATGGTCCGGACACAGCCAGTGTCCCTGATCCGGGAGAACCTGACATCTCGGTTACCAAGACGCCGTCCAGCCCCCTCGATCCCTTCCCTGCTCGAGTCGGCTCAAGCAGGACATGGACTATTAGTATTTCTAACAATGGAGACACGGTCACCGATCGGGTGGTGGTGGTTGACACCCTCCCCAGGTATATGGGATTTTCAAGCTCAAGTGAAGGGCCTTACAGTGTAGATAGTTCCGGAACCTGGACTGTAGTTACCTGGGTTCTTGATCAACCGGACAGCAGCATCGCGGTGGGCGGGTCTTATAATTTTACCCTCACCGCCAATATGAATAACTGTCCTGAAGCGGCTTATGCTAATGAGGAGAATATAGTAGAAGCTACGACCGGGTGTAAAGGTGACGGAGATACTGATCTGAGATGTCTTGTTGATACTGCCTCTGATTCTGATGAGGCTGACCCCTATTGGAATATTGGGGAAGTGGATTCAGACAGCTTCAGTGTCACTCAAACCCTGGAAGACCCTGTCTTCTGTGATACCGAGGCTGCCTGGGTGTTATTATTTGAAAATAATGATGAGGTTGATGGCCAAGGAGCTATTACTATCTATGATACCTTGCCGACCGGCCTGGAATATGTCAGTTCCACTGTGAGCCACGATACTGGCAGCGGCTGGACCTCAGTTGCCCCTAATTCAATCGACACCTCTGCCCCGATTATTAGTTGGACCCTTCCCTCAGGGACTAATCTTGACGCCGGCGATAAACTGAAGATTGATCTGGTAGTGCAGACTGACTGTGATTTTAACGGCGGGACGAATTATACCTCACTTACTCTTTACAACTGTCTTACTCCACCTGAATTCTATTCACTGCCTGTGGATGGTCCTGATACTCAAACAGTTACAGGCGATAATACCCCGCCGGATTTATCGGTAGATAAGTTCAGTAAAGATACCACCTATTTTGCCGCGGAAGATACGGTTGCATGGACTATTACCGTCACCAATAGCAGCACCCCAACCAGCCGCAGCATCATTATTGATACCTTGCCGGATTTTGCCACTTACAATAGTTACTCTGTTACCAGCGGACATAGCTTGAACTGGATTACTCCACCAACTGGCGCCCCGGGTGAGGTTATAAAATGGGTAACGGATTCGCCAATAATAAATGGCTCTCCGCTAACCTTTACTTTAACCGGCGATGTAGCCTGCAATGATTCGACCACCCCGAATGTGGTCCAGGTAGTGACCGGCTGTCCTGACGCGTATGATACCACAGTAATCAAAGATGTGTGTGAAGCAGAGGTTGAATCTGATTCCTCGACTCCCTACTGGCAGGTAGCTGAGCATCATCCAGAAGATTTTGCGATTACGCAAACCGTGCCTACGTTCGGGTATTGTGATACCGGTGCCTTTACCTTAGCTTTTGCGAACAAAGAACTTATTGGCGATATAACCGCGTATGGACCGATTGTTTTGGCCGATACCCTACCGGTCGAGTTGTTCTATATCGAGACAGTTTCTATTATCCATGTTGATTCTACCGGCGTCTCTACCCCAATCACGGCCACTGACAGCCCGACCCAGGCAACCACAGGACTCTTAAGCTGGACACTACCCGGAACTTTTCACTTAGCCCCGGGAGAGACCATTACCTTAACCTTTAATGTCGGCAGTAGCTGTAACTTTGCTGGCGGCTCTAACCAGGTGCGGTTCACGGCTTATACTTGCTTTAACGACATATATTCGCTGCCGGCTGCCGGGCCGAGCTCAGCTAATGTGCCTGATGCTCCAGGAATGCCCAATATCTCGGTTGATAAAATCCCGGCCACCTTTGATGCCGAAGGCCCCAATACCTGGACCCTCAGATTAACCAACACCGGAAACGCCGCCACCGACCGCACCATTGTCACTGATACCCTGCCGGAATATGTTACTTCTTATTCGGCCGTTCCTTCCTGGACAACCGAACAGGTGATAGGTGGGGATACGGTGCTCACCTGGGTAATCAACCAACCTATTGCCAGTGGTGGAGGCACCTTTGATATTAATATCTCCAGTACCATAAGTTGTATCCCCACGGATGAGGCCAACACGGTTTCAGTCAGAACCGGATGTGCTAATCTGTTTGATCCTATGACCTTGGATTGCGAAGTCAATAGTGATATTGATCTCTCTACTCCTAATTGGGTCTTGAAGGACACGGATATCTCCATTGTCCAGACCCTGCCTTCAGGAATCCAGGTCTGTACCCTCCATGATGGAAGTGACGCGGACACCTTTGTCATTACCTTTACCAATCTTAGCCCGGTGGAGACAAATAATGAAAGCATCACCGGTTATGCCCCGATCACTATCACCGATACCTTACCTCAAGGGATAACTTATGTCTCTGGTTCGACTCAAATCACCTGGACTGGAGAGTCAACCGTTACTTCAGACCCGGATACTACTGGCAGTGGAGCCACCGGTGATACCCAAACCCTGGTCTGGACCATACCCTACGATTTTGACCCACAGGATATTATCTCCCTTACCTTCAAAATAGAGAACCCATTTTCCTTAAGCTGTAATGACTTTCCTGAATTTTCACAAAACAAGGTGGGCATCCAGATGCATCCCTGTGATGGTGCGAACACTTATGGTTTTACCAATACCTCGGCTAATATCCAGAAATTAAACCCCAATCTCTCTATCACCAAATCAGCGGTGGATGCCAACACCACCGCTCGTGATTCAACCAATACCTGGCTTGTCCCTGGCGACACGGTGGCTTACATCATTACCCTCACCAATAGCGGTGACGGTGAGGCCAGAAATGTAGTCGTGATCGATACCCTGAGTGATTACCTCCACTATACCACTGAATCCCATTCTGCTGGTGATACCTTTGGCGGTCATACCGGAGGATATAATGGCGGTAATTGTCAGTGGACCATCGCCAGAATCCTTTCTGGCGGGGGAACAGCTACGGTGACCCTCTATGCTACGGTTTTACATGATCTCTATGGTGACAACCCTTCTGAGCCTGATATGCCTAATGAGACAGACATCATCAATGAGGCCGGTAATCTGACGGCGGCTGATAGCTGCTGCCCTGACGTAGTAAATACCGGTGCCGTAAGCATTGATGTCGAAGCCCCCTATGTCTGGGTAGAAAAACACCTGATCAATCCGGCACCACCTGAGGTTCCCTCGGTTGGTAATGCCATAACCTTTAGAATTGACTATGGTAACACCGGCTCCAGCACCGCTTACGATATAGTTATTACCGACACCCCGCCTGATGGGCTTCAATATATCTCTGGCGGTAGCTGGGATGGAAGTGTCATCACCTTTGCCAACGAATTCATTGAGCATGGGAGTGTAGGTAATCCGGGCTGGCTTGATCCAGGAGAAACCGCCTCAGTCTACTGGCAGGCCACCATCATTTCTGCCCCCGTAGGCGGGATAAGCAATATAGCTGTCCTTGATCATCGTGATGATAATGGCAACCCCAGAGAGCAAATCTCTGATACTGAAACCTTCCAGGTTTATATCCTTGATCTGGAAAAATCTGCGCCAGCCACAGCTTCCCCAGGAGATGCGATTACCTTTACCCTCACTATAGTAAATGACTCCTCTGACTCTCTCTCTAATCTGACCCTGACTGATACCTTGCCGTCTGGGGTTTCTTTCGTAACTGCCAGTGATGGCGGGATATATAATGCCTCTACTCACACTGTCTATTGGCTTATTGGTACTATCCACCATCAGAGCAGCCGAGTGGTTACCGTTGATGTCCTTGTCTCAGAAACGACACCTGACCAGACCATTCTTCATAACGAGGCCATTTTAGTCCATGATATTGCTACACCAGTGGCTACTTCCAATACCCTCGTGGAGCGAGCCGTCATCTTGGATGTAAACAAACATGCCTCATGTTATCCGGGCACTACTTGCACCCTTCAGCCAGGCGAGACCTTCAGCTACACTATCCGCTATGAAAACACGGGCTCTGGTGTAGCTAAAATAGTCATTACCGATACCCTCCCTGACGATGTGACTTATATCGAAGACAATTCCGGTTATGCTCACACCAATATCGGACAGGTCTACACCTGGCCTGATGTCTCCTCAGAGACCTTTTCTGTAGGTGCATTTACGGTGGGCTACTTTACCGTTACTGTCCAACTTAACGACACTGTTCCTCTGGGCAAGCTCTTCACCAACTATGTCTCCCTGAGTTATTGGGATAAGGACAATGGCACTTTCTTCGAGACTTTATATGATTCGCTCACTTTAAGAACCTCCGCTCAACTCCCGGCTGCCCCTATTCAGATTCAGAAGGTCTCTACCACACCGGTAGTCAATGCTGGAGACCCGGCCAGTTACATCCTGACGGTGACTAATACCGGCACCTCGGACCTTGATAGCATTGTTGTAAGAGACAGCTTCCCCTCAGGCATAACTTATGATCCAAGCTATCTCTCTGTTCCGGCTGCCACCAATAGTCCCAACAGTGGTGACACCGTTCTAATATGGAACTTCACTACCTCAGCCGACCTGCCGGATACCCTTCATCCTGGAGAATCAAGACAAATTCAAGTCACCGGAGTTAGTGATATTAGTGCTTCAGGGAGTCTGGCTAATCAGGCTACGGCAGATGCCCTTGACATCTATGGCGATTCAGTTGAGCAGGCCAGCGACAGCACCAGCGTGGTTGTCCTTACGCCGACTCCAAACCTGCAGATTGAGAAGGTAACGGCTACCTCGGTAGTCGAAGCCGGTGACTCCATCACCTATCTCCTGACTATCGCCAATTACGGCAACCAGGTGATCGACAATATCACGGTCACCGACACCATCCCGGCCGGCTTAGAGTATGTCAGCAGCGAGCCGACCGAGGCCAGCCTGACCGGAGACACACTGGTTACCTGGACCATTGCCTCTTTGGCCCAGGGAGAAGAACGACAGATTCAGATAACCGCCGCCTCGACCATCGAGGATTCAGGTCAATACGTCAATGAGGCCACAGTCGACGGTCAGGATGAGAATAATAACTGGCTCTCTGATTCTGACACCTCGCCAGTGGTGGTCACTACCCCAGCGCCGGCCTTACAGATCGAGAAGATAACCGCTACCTCAGTAGTCGAAGCCGGTGACTCCATCACCTACATCCTGACCATTGCCAATTACGGCAATCAGGTGATCGACAATATTACGATAACAGACACCATCCCAGCCGGGCTGGAATATGTCAGCAGCGAGCCGACCGAGGCCAGCCTGACCGGAGACACGCTGGTTACCTGGACCATCAGCAGTCTGGCTCAGGGAGAAGAACGACAGATTCAGATAACCGCCGCCTCGACCATCGAGGATTCAGGTCAATACGTCAATGAGGCCACAGTCGACGGTCAGGATGAGAACAATAACTGGCTCTCTGATTCTGACACCTCGCCAGTGGTGGTCACTACCCCAGCGCCGGCCTTACAGATCGAGAAGGTCACGGCCACCTCTGTGGTGGCGGCCGGTGACTCGA
>JBFMHI010000002.1 GCA_040753085.1 bacterium
TTTATTCACGCGCTGTAGCCTGTCTGAGGATGATTCTGAGTCTCTACGGTATCGAGGAGGATGAAAAGACACTGAGGAACCAGTGTGGAACTACAGAGCTTGGGACTTATGTTCAGAACATTGCAGCCTCGAGCATCGAGCCTCGAGCATCGAGCCTCGAGCATCGAACATCGAGCCTCGAGCATCGAGCCTCGAGCATCGAGTATCGAGCATCATTTTCATAAAAAGGGGGATGCTCAGGGTGAGGAGGTCAACAACGCCAATGCACACGCTGGCCAGGACCAGGTCGGAAATATGTGGTCTTAGAAATCCGGTGAATCTGATCAGGTTATTGAACGGCATCTATATAATGAGTGGCTGGGGTTCTGGGCGGAATGAATAACAAAGATGAGGCTTCATCAGTAATATCTACCCAATTGGGATCAAGCGAGGCGCCATTGGTTTCAAAATAGTCTGTGATCCTGGAATATTCTTCCAGGGGAACAGAATTTTCTTGCGTCAATGTGTCTCCTTTCAGGGAATCGTTGTTAGTTTCAGGAAAGTTTTTTTGTGGGATATCGACAAGCCCTTCCTGGTTGGCCATAGCATCATTGCTGGTTTCAGAAGAAATCTTTGATGTTTCTCCTTTTTCTTTACCCTCCATCTTAGCTGCAATCTCCTTTAGCATCTCTTTCAGCTTAGCTCTGGTTTTTTCTTCCATTTCTTCTCTCATTTTTATAGCTTCTTCTTTAGTTATTTGTCGAAGAGATTCAAAATCAAAATAAAAAAAATCATCTATTATTCCCTGTGAAACACTATCTTCCGCTCCCTCAAAAACAATCAAATCGGCCTTTACAATTTCAATTATCTCATCTTTACTTAAGTTCGCCACGTCCTTATTCTTAGATGCGGCTACAAGTTTAAGAATAACTACAAAATCCTGGGGGTCAACTATACCTTCTTCTTCAGCCATCAATCTCAATTTTTCTTCCTCTGTAATTGCTCCCCTAAAAAGGGTCTCATGGGCCTGAAGATATATTTCTTTATCTATTCCTGTAAGATTGCTATCTGCAACTTTTTTAACGTAATTCATCATTTTTAATTCTTTTCCTTTAGTAAGGTCACTGACCACTGAAAGCAACTCTTCTTTGCTAAGTTCAAAAGGGTGCTCTAAACCCATTTCTTTCGTTTTTTCTTCCCAAGCATCTGCAAGCTTGTTTAGACTAATATCAGCCATTCTCACTTCTATTGTTTCTCGCCAGATACTACCTTTATCCCTACCTTCTGCAGGCATACCTTCTACAGATAGACGAAGGAAGGCTGAAGCCAGTGTCTTGCTCGTATCTTCATCGAGGCCAGTAAACACTCCCCACAACTCTTCTACTTCTCTCACTGCTGATATAAGATCTTTTTTATCAATTATGTTAGAATGTGCGCTTTCTAATATATAATGAGCAATATTCTTTCCCCTTACAGAAAGAGTTACAGTACCAGAAGAGATGTCTGCTTCCTTTTCAGTATTCGTCTTTTCTTGATTGGACAACTTCTCGGTTTTGAGAACATCGGGTATATTTAAAGATGGTGATTGTATATCTAATCTTAGTTCCATTGTTCATCTCCTTCTCTAAGGTATTCAGAAGGCAAGCAGGAAATATCATCCCTTTACGTATATCGACATTTTTTAAAGAAAACTTTACTCCTTTTTTGCAACTGTTGCCTTTATATCTCTGCGCCTTTGCGAGAAATCCCCAAAATGCGACCTGTATGGTCAGAAATTAAGCTGGCTATAAACATCTCGCGCCCCGCTGAGGCTGAAAAGCTAACCCGCACGGGTTGCAAAATTTGTGGTTCATCGGGACGGTTCACAATCGATCATTTTGCTGTGAAACCTTGCGTCTTCGTATCTAAAAAGGAACACAGATTCCACAGATTACACAAGATTTCACAGATTGTCAGGAATTATTTTTTATCTGTGCAATCTGGGAAAATCGGTGTAATCTGTGTTCTCTAAATGAGGGCTGATAGACGCAAGCTATCACAGGAAGGTGAACCATCCCGTTCATCATATTATCGGGCCGTGGGCTCGACCCACTAATAGGTAAAATTCGCAAGAGAATCAACCTATCAGCGGGCTAAGCCTTCCGGCCAACTCTTAGTTGCTATACGACCTACCTAAGACAGCTTATCATGCAAGTAGCTGCCAATCGGATTCCTCGGCTTATAGTACCTCATGAGACGGTACCTATTCCAACCCATCAGGAATCTATACGACATACTTCTCACCCCCTCCCTTTTTTGGATTCAGCGCGCGCTCAAAAGTAAAAACCTTCACCCATCTCTCATTGATACTCACGCCGTCAAAGGAATATTACTCTTTCTAAATCAAAGTACTAACGGGTGAGTACCTAACCGTACAGGTCGAAATTTATTCGTGTGCAATCAGTATTCATTTGTGACTGAATAAAGACAAAAAAAGCCTAGGCATCTTTCGTCCTGCAGACGAAACACACCTGGGCTTTGCTTAGCCGATTTCCGTTTTTGTAATCTACGCCGCTGCGTTGGGGGGGGGGGGTATATTTTGTAACTCTATTATTTATCGTCTGTTTAGTCTCCATCGCCATCTCCTTCGTGAGGAATAATCCTCCTCACTATTCACCGCTTACATTATCTGACTTCCCCTCTTCTTCCTCCGCTAACCAAATCGGGAACTTATTATACAGTATATGCGCCATATTGTCAAGAAAAAATCGTATATCGACCACAAAAATGTTAGCGTTAATGTTTCTGCTTCTTCTGTTTTTTTAGATACATCCTGATCTCTTCAGCGGAAAGACCTTGCAGCCGCTTACCAGCGGAAACTCGCTGCAAGATCTCATCAGCAGTCAACAAATTTAAATGGTTCCATTAGTGAAAGACATAAATAAGTTGACATGTTTACTGTAAAATAACCCTTTAGGGCTACTTATAGCAAGGCTAAAGCCTTTATCCTATGTCTACTTATTTTAGCGTTCACTATAGCCGGGCCCGTTGTTCTGGATGAAGGAGAAGACAGTGATATAACAACAGACTCAGGATCAGGCTTCGGCGATATCCTTCTTCGTCAGGTTGTTTGGTCAACTGTCCCCATCCTTCATACGCAGCAATTCTTATTATGGCCAGCCAAGGGGGCGTGTTCCTCCAGATGAGGTGGTTTTCTATCTCGAAAATTGCAATTTCGTATGCGTAGATGAGGGCGTGTTCCTCCAGATGAGGTGGTTTTCGTAGCTGATTGAGTGGGAATAATGCATTGTTTCTGAATTGAAGTTTTTTTATTTCTCCTTGACATCTACCTCAATCATGTGTTAAAATTTATTCACGCGCTGTAGCCTGTCTGAGGATGATTCTGAGTCTCTACGGTATCGAGGAGGATGAAAAGACACTGAGGAACCAGTGTGGAACTACAGAGCTTGGGACTTATGTTCAGAACATTGCAGCCTCGAGCATCGAGCCTCGAGCATCGAGCCTCGAGCATCGAACATCGAGCCTCGAGCATCGAGCCTCGAGCATCGAGCCTCGAGCCTCGAGTATCGAGGATCGAGCATTGAGCATCGAGGATCGAGCATCGAGGATTATTTGGTGGCGGCGGGAGACCGCCCTATGTATATCTTCTCGATATTATGGAGGGCTCCTCCGTAAGCGGTGGGGTTGAGGTTGCCGAATTTGTTGCGGATAGCATAGATGGCCGGATCATTTACCGTATAAATCAAAGGTAACTGTTCAGCCACAATTTCCTGCCAGCGATGATACATCGCCTTTCGTTTTACATGGTCCATTTCAGAGACAGCCTGATTAAAGATGTCATCTATCTCCCGCTCCCAGCCGGTGAGCTTCTTTTCCCAGGTGGCCAGCTCTTTTTTGTAAACAGCCTCCTTTTCCTTCCATTCATTTACTTTCTTTTTATCCGCCTTTTCTTCATCACTCAGGGGCATTGGCTTCTGGGGTTTGGGGTTCCACATATGGAGGTGCCCGCTAGATTCCCAGACATTCTTTCCTCCATGCGGATCAACCTCTCCAGTTAAACCAATCAGGATCGCATCCCAGTCATAAATGGCATCAAGCCTGGTAACCAGATTATTGAAATCAATAGGGCTGAAGGTAACATCCATTCCCAATCGCTTTAAATCAGTCTGAATAATGGTTCCGATATCTTTTCTTACCGTGTTCTCAGCATTAGTAAGAAGGGTAAACTTTATGGGATTACCCAGTCTGTCCTCTTTAATTCCATTACCGTCTTGATCTTTATACCCGGCTTCGGACAGGATTCTGGCGGCCATATCAAGATCATAATCGTAAGTAGTCACCTTCGGATTAAAGAAGGCTACCGCCGCTTTGCTCATAGCCGCGGTTTGGGGGTAACCCAGGCTGTTAAAGATATTATTTATGATGGTCTCTTTGTCTAGGGCATAAGCGACCGCCTTTCTGAAGGTCAGATCAGTAAACCAATCTATCTTGGGAGACTTAACCCGATAAGGATTTTGATTAAAACAGATAAAGTTGGTCCCAAAGGCCGGACCACAATTATAGAGGGTAAAATTGCCTTCCTTTTCTTTACGCTTCAAGTGGGTATAGTCCTTTGACCTCACCCCGATAATATCCAGTTCACCAGACTCAAAATTGACTAACTCCACATCCTGATTTTCTACAATCTGGACGACTATTCGCTCCAGATAAGGAAGCCTGTTTCCCTCTTTATCCTTCTTCCAGTAATTGGGATTACGCTCGTAAACGAGGCGTTCATCCTGCCGAAATTCTACCATTCTAAATGGACCGGTGCCAATAAGTTTAGACGGATCAGTATCCACTCCCCAGGTGGAATTAAACCGTTTCTCCTCCACGGCCGGTCTTAGAACATGCTCTGGAAGGATAGCCTGTCCCAGATACCGGAGCAAAGGGACAAAGGGTTTGGGCAGCCTGAAGACCACCGTATAATCGTCTACCTTCTCTATCTTGAATTTCTGTCCATCGATAATGAATATATCTCGGGAAGAAGACGGGATGGACTCGTTAAAGATGAGATCATTATAAGTAAAGATAACATCATCAGCCGTGAAAGGCTCACCATCGAACCAGACCACATCATCCCTGAGATGAAAGGTCCAGACCAGACCGTTTTCGCTAAACTCCCAGGATTTGGCCAGGCGGGGAATAACTTCCGTGGTTACCCCATCGGTTTCGGTCAGACCCTCAAAGAGGTAACCAATCGCACTGGTGGTCGAAGTCTCTTTGGCGATAATGTCATTAAATGACTTGGGGCCGGAAATGGTAGAAAGAACCAGGGTGCCGCCATACAGACCCTTTGGTTTTACCTCCGGGACCTCCTTTTTTTCTCCGGCACAACCGATGGCCATCAGAATAGACAAAATCAATAGCCAGCCTGTGGTTAACTGTTTCATTTTGATATTACCTCACTTCCCCTCTCTGTTTTTAAGCCCTTCTGGTAACTATTCAACCCCTAAGGCACAAAGATTACAAATAATAGCCGTTCCGTGAGTTCTATTTCGGGCATACCAATAGGGTAGTTAGCGCCTCTCCCAAAACCGATAGCCGCGACCGTTAGGGAGCGGCTACAGGCTCTTGCCCTCTATCCATCGGTAGTTGTCCTCTATCGGCTTTCATCGCGCCGAGGTTTGGGGATAGGCTCTTAATATACCTAAATCTTAAAGTTATGTCAAGTGAAAAAAACGACCTGGTCAATCGGCTTTCTAAACCGCTAAAACGATGAGGAGGACTCTATGTGAAAAAAGCCGGGGGATGACTGAAAGTCATCCCCCGGCGCGCAGGCTAAGAGCCTATCCCACCTGCGCAAGCAGGAAATGCCCAATCAGCATACAACAAGGCTTCCCGGATGAACCATTATTGGCCAAAGAAGGCGGCAGAGGAGATTTTGGAGAAGATACAGGTGCAGGTGTAGGTATGTGTTTAGCAAGGTGTCGCATTTTATATTTGACAAAGGAGGATTTGTATAGTATAATCAATATAGTGAATAAAAAAAGACCTTTTTGTTCAGTATAATTATTTAAAATGATAAAAGATGTAGTCTTAGAACACAAATTAGAGAAAGAGAGGCTTCTTTTGAAGGATTATATCTTACGAGAGAAGCTTGATTTTGCTAAAAAATTTTTGGATTCCACCCTGATAAAGATAATCACCGGACCAAGGAGAGCGGGGAAATCTATATTTTCACTTCTGCTCCTTAAGGCTAAAAATTTTGCCTATATAAATTTTGATGATGAAGCCATTTTGAAGATAAAGGATTATGATGATCTCACAAAGTCAATCTTTGAGGTTTATCCTGAGACTGAGATTATTTTATTTGATGAGATTCAAAATCTACAAGAGTGGGAGCTATTTGTAAATAAACTTCAAAGAAGGGGGGTTAATCTAATCTTAACCGGCTCAAATGCCCGACTCCTAAATAAGGAGCTATCTACCCGCTTAACAGGAAGATATATCCCGATAGAACTCCTTCCCTTTGATTTCAAGGAGATTTTGCAGGCTAAAGGTTTTAATCTAAAAGAAGAAGATATTAATCTTGCCAGGACCAAGGCAAGGATTTTAAACTATCTGGAGGATTATCTTAAGAACGGTGGCTTCCCTGAGGTTGTAGTTACAAATTTAGAGCCAAAGATTTACCTTCAGACACTCTTTGATGCAACCCTTCTCAGAGATATAGTTAAAAGATATAATCTTAGATTCCCTCAAAAGATTTATGAATTAGCCCTCTATTTAGCAGATAATTTTTGTAATGAATTCAGTTTCACGAGATTAAAGAATCTCCTGGAGTTTAGAAGCACAAATACACTTCAGAACTATCTAAAATATCTTGAAGAAGCCTATCTATTTTTCTCTTTAAACAGATTCTCCTTCAAAATGAAGGAGATAATTAAAACCCCAAAGAAGATATATCTTGTTGACAATGGTTTTATTCTGTCAAAGGCATCTCTATTTTCACAGAATTTAGGTAGATTGATGGAGAATTTGGTCTTTATAGAGCTTTTAAGAAGGGAATTCCGATTAAACGAGAGCCTCTTTTATTATAAGACAAGAAACAACAGAGAGGTTGATTTTGTTATAAGGGAGGGGCTAAAGATTAAAGATCTAATCCAGGTATCTTATGAGATTAGTGATTTTAAGATAAAAGATAGGGAGATAAGATCATTAGTTGAAGCAAGTAAGGAATTAGATTGTAATGAGCTATTGGTGATTACCTGGGATTATGAGAATGAGGAAAGATTTAAAGAAAAGAGGATTAGATTTCTTCCTTTGTGGAAGTGGCTTTTGTATACAAAATGACAGTCAAGGAGGATGAGGGAAAATGAGACTGACGCTTGAAGAGATAAGCGAGTTATCTACCGAAAGCTCTTTTGAAAGGGGCCAGGAATACTTCCAGGAAGGTCGGGTTACTGACCTGAAACAATTTGGTGATATGATCACGGCTACTGTAGCTGGTACAAAGGATTATGAAGTAACAATCCATATAGATAAGGAGGATATTGAGGCTTCCTGCACCTGCCTTTATGATTGGGGATGTTATTGTAAGCATATTGCTGCCACTTTGATGGCGTTATCCGAGGACTACCCAAAGATTGAAGAAGAAGGAAAGAAGGAAAAGAGAAAGGCGGTATATCAGAGTCAAAAATTTCCTTGAGGCAGCTTCAATCTACCAGGCATTATCCGAGGTCATCTCTGAGAATAAGGATGAGATAAAAACCAGTGCCACGACCTTCTTTTATCCACATTTACAACCAAGGGGCCAGTTCGGCTCTAAATATTCATCTCATGGCTCAATACCTTAGAGAGAAAACCGGCCTGGATGTTGATATCCGAGGGAATCTTATTCCCACCCACGGCGACACCCAAAAATTAGTGGCTGAAGAGTTTGCTGGGGCAAAGATTGTTGACCCGCAGAAGAAGGGGCTAAATCCAGACCCGCTGTCGGCTGAGATTGAATATGAATCCAGGCTGCTTTCTGCTCAAAAGCCTTCCGGACTGCTTTATGATGGTTTCTGCGTGCAAGAGATATTTCGCAAGCTGATTCCTCAAATAGAACATAATCTAACCCATGCGCATATCATATTTACTTCCCGGCTCTTTGGGACTTATGAAGACAACCGTTACCATGCCAGGATAGCTGTCTTTGGCATTCCTTCTATTATTTCTACTACCGGAATAGTTGAGGCGCCGGCCAAACCAAGAGAGTTTTACTTAAAAAAGGAGCTGGGGCAGGATCTAGCCAGGCTCAAAGAGGAATTTAAGGGCAGATTTATTGACTATGATGACCCGAGGCTGACTGAGGTGATGAAGGGGTATGTGATGCAGGCCCTTTTCTATCATGCCTTCGGTAATCCTTTTTGTGACGACCCTGAGTGCAGGCTTTACAATGCTCATTGGCAAGAGGAAGTAATCAAAGCCCAGCTTGAGGCCGAATATGAATTCTGTCCCCTTCATGAGCAGGCTTTATGGGAGGCAGCCAATTGAATAGACAGGCACTTAACAAAGATGGTGGAGAGATCAAAGAGAGGCTCAGGTGCTGGGAGTTTTATGATTGTGATAAAATAGAATGCCCTGCTTACCAAAATAAAGACCTTCCTTGTTGGCTTGTCTCAGGAACCCATTGTCGGAATGAAATCCAGGGTAAGTTCTACGATAAGCTTGAAGAGTGCGTTAAGTGCAGGGTCTTTCTTTCAGAAATGGATGGGGAAGAAGGCAGACAGGTCGTAGAAAAGGTGGTTAGTTCCCTCCATTCAATGGTGGCCAAACTGGAGGAGGAAGAAGAGCATCTGAAGTTAGAGAATATTTATCTAAAGAAAAGACTATCTAAAGAATATGCGCCCGATCTGGTGGTGGGAGCCAATAAGCAAATGGAACAAATCTATAGTTTAATCACTAAAGTAGCCGTGACTGACTCGACCGTCCTGCTTACAGGTGAGACAGGTACGGGTAAAGGCCTCTTTGCCAGGGCCGTCCACTATCATTCACCAAGATCAAGCCAGCCCTTTGTGCCCGTAAACTGTAGCACCCTGAGCGAAAGCCTCCTTGAATCCGAATTGTTCGGCCATGTAAAAGGGGCATTTACCAGCGCTACTTCTGATAAACATGGTCTATTCGAGCTGGCCAATAAGGGCACCTTCTTCTTTGATGAAATAGGCGATATTTCTCTGGCCATTCAGGGCAAATTGCTTGAAGTCCTCCAGGATAAAACTACAAAAAGGGTAGGGGGAACAAAGCCTGTAAAGGTAGATGTGAGGATAATCGCCGCGACCAACAAGGATATTGAAGCCCACGTGAAAGAAGGCCGGTTTCGGGAAGACCTCTTTTATCGATTAAATGTCTTCCCCATCCATCTGCCGGCTTTAAGAGAACGCAAAGAAGATATCCCCGCCCTGGCGGAATATTTTTTAGAAAAATTTAACCGGGAAAGAAAGAAGGGCGCCAAAGGTATTCATAAGAAGGCATTAAAAAAGCTGATAGAATATGAATGGCCTGGCAATATCCGTGAATTTGAAAATGTTATTGAACGGGCGGTAATCTTAGCGGAGGAAGATCTTATCAGGCTTGAACACTTACCTATCTATATTAAAGGAAAAAGAGAAGGAACGGCCGCCGTTGAAGAGAAAGAAGTGATAAAAACCCTGGACGAATTAGAGAGAGAGCATATCTTAAGGGTGCTTAAGCTCACTTCCAACAAAAGGTCTGAAGTAGCTAAATTGTTGGGTATAGACCGAAAAACCCTTTATCGAAAGATAAAGGTATATAAGTTAGAAACAGCGGGGCATAATGTCCTACCTGTAGCATAATGCCTCAATTGGTTATATCTTAATCAGTGATTCAGACATAAGGATTAAGAATTAGGTTATGAATAGAAATAACAAGCTTTTGTAGAGGGCGCTTGTTTGGCAAGAGAATATTTATGTCGCCAATGATAGATACTGTAGGGGCAACCCCCTGGGGTTGCCCTTCAGACTGAGTGGTTACCTTCTGCCTTCATTACCCGGCGTAAAATCCGGTTTAGTTTTTCCGGTCTGTATGGCTTAGCGACCGTATCATAAAAACCGTAGTCTTTAAAGTCGGCCAGCACTGGATAGTCAGAGTAGCCGCTGGCTACAATCACTTTCACCTTGGGATCGATCTCGATCAGCTTGGAAATGGTCTCTTTCCCTCCCATCCCGCCAGGAACGACTAAATCTAAGATAACCGCATCAAAGGGCTGGTCGAATTCTTTGGCCTTTTGGTAGAGTTTAATGGCTTCATCTCCATCACAGGCTGTCTCTACATTATATCCAAAGGTCTCCAGGGCCTCCCTAATGATCTGTAAGATATCTTCTTCGTCGTCCATGAGAAGGATCTTTCCCTTTCCTTGGGCAGGCTCCTCGATCTCTTCCTCCTTTTCAATCACCGCCTCTTGGAAAGAGGCCGGGAGGAAGATGACAAAGCTTGTTCCCTTGCCAGGCTCAGACTCTACCTTAATCTCTCCATTATGTCTGATAATAATAGAATGGGCGATGGCCAGTCCCAGGCCACTTCTTTTCTCTTTGGTGGTAAAATAGGGGTCAAATATATGGGGCAGATATCCTTGCGAGATACCGGTTCCGTAGTCTCTTACCAGAATCTTTACATATTTGCCTTCTGCTAAAAGTGGTCTTTCTCCCAGTCTTATCTCTGTATTCTCTGCCCAAACCTCTATTCTACCGCCGGCCGGCTGGGCCTCTCTGGCGTTGACGATCAGATTGTTAAGGGCCTGAACAATCTGGGTTTGGTCACATTCGACCGGCCAGAGGTCGTGGGAGATAGATAAATAGCACCGAAGATTAGAACCTGCCAGGCCAAAACCAACCGAATCCGTAATGAGCCTCGAGATAAAAACAGTCTCCTTGATCGGCGCGCCGCCTCTGGAAAAAGTAAGCAGTTGGTGGGTCAGGTTTCTGGCTTTATCCGAAGCCTTTTCCGCTTGATCCAACCTCTTAAAGACCGCATCTCCAGGCCTTAGATCCATCTTGGCCAGGGCAATATTGCCCAGGATTACGGTCAGGATGTTATTAAAATCGTGGGCCAGACCTCCCGCCAGAACACCGATAGATTCGAGCCTTTGAATCTTCTCTCGCTGAAGCCTTTCTTCCATCTTCTTGCGCTCAGTAATGTCTCTGATAATCCCAATACTTCCGAGCAGCTTCTTATTCTTTTCTACGACAGGTCTGTCCCATTTCCCAAAAGAATGCAGCTCTGCCCAACAATAATCTGCTTCTTTATCTTTTAACCGGAGCCGCACCTCAAGGTTTTTAGTCATCCTCTCTACCGTCCGTCTCTCATCAAAAAACTTGGGGGAGTCTTCATCCCCGGTTATTCTTCCCTTGTATTTTGGTAAGGCCACCAAGTGGCTGACATTCTCAAAATCATCAGGATGGATTATCTCCTTGAAGTGTTTCCCCATGAGTTCTTCCGGATTATAGCCTAATTGCCTGACGGCATTATTTAGAAAGGTAAATCTTCCTTCGGCCTCAACCTCATACACTATATCCGGGATTGTTTGAATAAAGGTTCTGTATCTTTCTTCCATCCCCCTACTCCCTCAACCGGCTTCTTCTCTAAAGACGTTAACCCGGTTGCGTCCCTCTTGTTTGGCTTGATATAAGGCCTTATCGGCTCTTTCAAAAAGTTCTTTTTTGGATGGGGCAGGAAAGGCCGATACGCCTAAGCTGGCTGACAAAGGGATTGTTTTATCATTAATGGCATAAGGATGTTTAGCTATGGCCTCTCTAATCCTTTCGGCCACCTGAGCGGCTTCCTCTTTAATCGTTTCCGGGAGGATGGCCCCAAATTCATCTCCCCCAAAGCGGGCTAAATAGTCTACCGCTCTTATTTGCCGACCGACAATATCGGCGATGGTTTTGATCAGCCGATTTCCTTCTTCATGGCCGTAGCGGTCGTTTATCTCTTTTAAGTAATCGAAGTCTAACATAATAAAGGAAAGGGCGCGGTTGAATTTCCTGGCCCGTTCAAATTCGGCCTCTAATAGACGGTCAAAATAGCGGAAATTGTAAGTCCCAGTCAGCTCATCCCTTTCCGCTTGCTTCTTGGTCTCGGCAAAAAGCCTGGCCCGGTCGGTGGCTACTCCGGTTTGACTGGCAATAATGGCTATTAACCTCCGATCCAGGGCCGTATATTGATTTCTCTCTAAATGCTCGATATCTAAAAGTCCAGTGATTACCCCCTTTTCTTTTATCGGGGCAGTAATGAAGGACTTCATTTCTTCCTGGGTAACGGATCCCAAGACCTCGTATTCACTTTCTTTAATGGAAAACTTGATCTTCCTTTTCTCATCAGGATGAAATTTTTGCCAGGCGCTATTGAGTCGTTCCTCTACGCCTCTTCGACAGTTTATATCCAGGGGACAGGTTTCCTTTATCTTTCCTATAAGCCGGCCTTCGTCCTCCAGAACATAGGCCCCAAGGTGATAGTCAAAATAAGGCCTCATCTTTTCCATTACTATTTCTAAAATCCCCTCTGGTGCTTTCATCGGGGCAATCTCTTTGATCGTCTCATAGAGAAGTTTAAGCTCACGGGCCTCGGCTCTTATCTGGCCCAATTCCTCTTTCTCCTGCCGAAGTCTGTCTAAGCTTTCGGCATAGATCTGTCTGGTTTCCTCATCCGGAGCCTCTTCGTATTGTTTTTCCGTCTCAGTGATTTCATCCTCCAGGCCAAAGAGCCTGGAGGCTCGCTTGGCCTCCTCTTCCCAGCCTTTTATTTCATCTGTTTGTTCTTTGAGTCTGGCCTCTTTTTGCTTCAATTCGTCTCCCAGTTTAGCCTTCTCCTCAATAAACCGGATTTGGTCTGTATCTCTTTGTCTTTCAAGCAATTGCATTTCTTTAATCTTTTCTTCCAGCCTTTGTCTCTCCTCCTGGATTTTATTCTGATATTCAGCGATTTCCTGGGCCATCCTTTCTGTTTCTTCCCGGGCCTTCTGTCTCAATACCTCTGTTTCCGTCCTTACCCTTTCTTCTACCTCTTCGGCGTATTTGGCCCTTAAGGCAGCCGCCTCTTGTTCTATTTTAGCCCTTTCCGTTTGAATTTGAGCTTTCAGACCCCTCATTTCTTCCTGAAGCACGGCCAATTGGACGGACTTCTCTTCCGCCTTTTGCCTTTCTTCATCAGCGGCCGCCGCTAATCTTTCCATCTCGGCCTTTAACCCGGCCAATTCTTCTGCCCGGACGGCGGCCTGCTTTTGCTCAGCCCAGGCCACCGCCTTAGCCTCTTCTAATTCCGCCACCCTTTTAGCTACTTCAGCCGCTTTCTCTTCCTGGGCCCGGCAATATTCCACCATCCCCTCTACGGCTGATCCAATGTAACCGGTCACCTTAGCCAAAGAACTTATATCATTTTCATTAAAGGCCCTTCGGGTAGCCTCATTGTTGATATTCAAGGCCCCCACCACCTTATCCCTTATTTTAAGAGGAGATATCATCAGGGATTTGGTGTAGTACTTCTTC
This sequence comes from bacterium, assembly GCA_040753085.1. Classification (NCBI taxonomy): domain Bacteria; species bacterium. The sequence goes on from JBFMHI010000002.1 coordinate 13,503, forward strand.
TTACTCCTTTTGATCCCAAAACGGGGGTCTTTCTCAATATCTTCCACCAGAAGGGGGGCGCCTGTTTTAATCACATGTCCTACAATCCCCTCACCATATTTTAACCTGGTGCGTTTAATAATTTCATCTTCCAGCCCCACCGCGGCTTTAATAGTAATATCGCCTGTTTCTTCATCCATGACCATTAGGGAACAGATCCTGGAATTCATGGCCCTGGTAGCTAAATCGACTACCAGGGCATAGAATTGCTCCGGCGCCAGATCAATGAGCAGGTCTCTGTTGAGCTTGAAGATGTCATAAAACTGCCTGGTGGCATCAATTTCAACATTTTCTTCCGTCAGCCTTTCTCCAGCGATAATAAGGTCTATGGAAGCCTGGGCCAAAAGACTGACTAATTCCGCCTCTTTCCTTAGCTTAGCCAGAGAAGCCGCCGGAGCGCCCTCAATGGCCGCTAAAAATTCCTCTTCCTTAAGCTCTAACTCCCTGGCCGTCTTTTGATAGACTTCCCTCTCCTGTTCCGATTCGATTACCTGACAGCAGCCGATAACCCCCAGCATCTCTTTATCCACCATAATGGGACTGTTAAAAGTAAGAAAACCAGCCGGACATGGACCGATGGCCACTTTTCTCTCTTCTTTGATCCTCTGCAAGGCGGCCAGAAAGGTCTCTTCACATTGTTTGCTTCCCTTGGCCCTTTCTTTGATCATCTTACAGTAAGGATGATCTTCCTTCTCCCGGTAGATAAAGTCTCCCCTTTCATCACCTACCCAACAGTAAACCGAACCCAGCTTGTGAAGAAGTATCTCCCGGATGGTCCTCTGCCACATAGTGCTGTCCACAAAATCCTTCAGGTGTCTTTTTATCTTTATATCCATGTTCTCACTATTTTCTTCAGTAACTATTCAGGTGGATAGGCTGAAGGCTTTTAGAAATAAATACGGAGGGCATATTATTGGACTTCAGCCTTCAGTCTTCAGCCTATCTACCTGAGTAGATACAGCTTGCCTTAGATAACGGGCGAGGGTTTTAGCGGGATGTTTCGAAGCATTGCCCTAGAGGTTAAAGAAAAATCAGCTTTTCCGTCTTGGTTAGTATCCACCTCGATCTCGACCTTTATCTGGCGAATGTTAATGAGGCTCGTCGGCGGTGAAGGAAGGGTGTCGCCCTTAATATCAAGGTAGGTAAGGCTGAAACCAAGAATGTTGTCGGCAATGGTAGCATTAATGGTAGTTCCTCCCAGGCTCGGGTCCAATTGGTCAACTCTCTGAATATGCCCGGTAGGATCTAATGGATCAGGCTTTTCAAAAGAGTATGTGATGGTATGGGTATCGGGGAGAGCAGTATCAGAGGGATTATCATCAACCAATTTTTCGAATACGATGGAACTTGTCTCGGCTTTAAGAATGTTACGTAATCTCCTTAGTTCGGGAATGATCCCCGGGTTTTTGACCTCTCTATGAATATCCCCATTCAGAGCCAGCCTGGCCTTCTGGACCGCATAGGCCTTACTCTCTCCACTTACCCAAGACTTAAGCTCGAAACTAAAAAAAGCCGCTATACTCAAGACTATAATCGCCAGGATAACCGCCGTGATAATAACTTCTATCATCGTAAAGCCGGGCTCTCTTCTCATCGCCATTTTCTCCTTGTATTAGTCCTCAGGGCAATCACCCCAAATTTTATCGACCTGTATGGTTAGCTTAACCTTACTCACATCTTTTAAAAACCACGAAGCACACGAAGCACACGAAGAATTATAGAACAAATCTTTTAATCCCATTTACCTTACCCTTAAATTACTTTCTTCGTGAACTTCGTGTTCTTTGTGGTTTATTTTTGCTTTTCCCTACCTAATCATACAGGTCGAATTTTATTTTTAGCTTTTAGGCGGGTCATTACTTTCGCTCGACAATAACCGCCACTGTGCATGAATAGGTATCATCTTCACCTACTATGGTAAAGGAATCCGACCCAGCACCATGGACTATCTTATACCAGAAATCAGGATCGTTTTCAAGCCGCCATTCGGCCCTATCAGCCCCTCCCTCAGCCACGGGTAAAGTATGCACTAGCTTTTCATCGAACTCTGTCCTCTTTAACTCAGAGGTGAACAGAAAGGTATAACCCAGGGCCAGAATGGCCAGGATGGCTATACTCACCACCACCACGATTAAAACCATTCCCTTTTCACTATTTGACTTAGTCATACTTCCACTCCTTAAAAATTAAGATAGGTAACGGCTTGTCTTTCTCTATCTACGTTATCTTCCTGCCAGTCTATCTTTACCTCTACTTTCAAATAATCCCTTGAGTCCGGGATATTGGCGGGCGCTATAGTATCAGTCTCGTCATTCCAATAGTTGACAAAGATGGTCATAGTGGCCGGATTATCTATGGGGACTGTCACGTTGTAATCGATGTCAGGCACTCCTATTTGCCAATTATTATTAGGATCCACAAACCATTTCCCCCCCCTACCTCTAAGTTCCTCCATTTCTTCTTCGATCATATGGGTAGCTCTCAGGGCTGTTTTGGTTCTGACGGTCAGGATGCTTCCATGCCGGAACAAGGCGGCCACGGCCAAGACCACTAACATCAAGATAGCTACCGCTATCACACTCCCAATCAATCCAATACCTTTTTCCGCCTTCCAGTGGTGAGCCATCTTAATCCAACCCCCGAATCCAATTAATAAACCTTGCCGGAACCCCTTTTTGTTCATACCAACGGTCCGGGATAAAGTATTCCGGCTGAAACACACTTACTTTCCCCTCAATTATTACTGTCCTTTCTGCCTTACCATAAATGCCGATGGAGGTAATGGTTGCCCTCATCGACACAAAGGGATCAACTACGTAAGGCTCTTTGTCTCTTACAAAGTATAAGGCGTTGCCGGCCAGATCAAACCCCCGCTCATCTTCGCCTACTTCATTAATTGGCGGTGGTGGGTTAATGTATTCTCCATTACCAAAGGGTGCTTCCCAAGAACCCCACTTGTTTGTATTATTATTCCATTTTCTGGTATACCAATAGAGATCATAATTTTCTGGGCCTTTTCGATTAGAGGCGAAAAAGAGATATTTTCCGTCAGGAGAAATTGATACGTCCTCCTCGTTATAGTCTGTATTAATTTTATAGTTTGGATTAATTGGCTCCGGCACTAACGCCGGGGTTCCCCAGGTATCGGCAATTGAATTCCGACGTGTAACCCAGATGTTCCTATCCTCATCCTTCCCTTTCTTTGGCTGATTGAAAGGGTTACTCCGGTCCCTATCAGAGGCAAAAAAGAGTTCCAGGCCATCAGTCGATATCCCCGCATCATTATCCTCAACGTCGTTGTGGGCGTAAACATTTAATTCACTCAGTTGTCTGGGTGGCCCCCATTTGGCTTTAGTGGCATCCCACTCACTTTGCCAGAGTCTCTTTTTGTGGCTAACGGGTGGGGATGACCGTTTGGATTCCCAGATAAGGATGGTGCCATCCCCATTCATAGTAGGGGAAAAGTCCGGGCTATCTGTGTTTATATCTCCAGTAACACATATATCATTCAAATTGGTCCCGCTATCCCAGGGATCATCTTTCGAGGTTCTGGTGAACATCCATAGATCCCAGTTCCTCTTTGGTTGATAACCCTTACAATCATTAAGCCCAATAACCATTTTGGTCTGATCGTCTGTTACCGCCATTTTCCCAACTCCGTGACAATTGGCGCTGCCATGATGCGTAAAATCTATAATTTCTTCAATCCTCCTCGGCTCTTCCCAGACTATCTCCATCCCTGAGGCGCCTCCCGGCAAGACCACCAGCAGCAGCCCCCAAAAGACTAAACATTCAGCCCACTTTTTCTTCATAATGATCTACCTCCTTAATCTTATTTTAGCCCCTCACCAATATCTTCCTACGTAATCTTCAAACAGCCTGCTTACCTCTTCCGGATTTACACGGTCATCTCTCTCTTCAATTACATCCGCCAACTTTTGCTTAAACTCTTCTTCCTCGGTCTCAGTCATACCCCGGTCAGGATACCTTTGTCTAAGTTCACTGGCCTCCTGGCTGATCTCCTCCAATCTCTTTTCAAACCGCTCTTTCCTCCTTTTGGCGATTTCCCCTATTTTAAAAGGTATCTCGACATATTTCCTCATCAACCTGTCTTTCTCTTGTTCGGAAAAAGAAGAACCAGGCCCTCTCAGGATATCTTCCAGTCTCTCCCTGAGCCGCCTGAATCCGGCTTCCTTCCGGTACGGGCTAATATCCCTTTGTCCCAATTTCTCGGCTTCCTGGGCCAGCTCTTCCATCTCCTCCTTCATCGCCGAAACGGCCCGGGATGATCTTTCTCCTTGCCACCCCTCTTTCCTCGCGACATCCTCTTCTCTCCCGGTCTCTATGGTAGAGTCTCCGCTGGCCGATGAAGGGGGAGGCATTTCCTCTCTGGCGCAACTCAGGGTCAAAAGTAGAATTAGTAACCATAAGCCGGTGGTCTTTTTTCTCTTTCTGGAAAACACGAATTAATCGCGAATCGCGGATCGCGAATTGCGAATTAAAAAATAGATTCGCGATTCGCAATTCGAGATTCGCGATTCGATATGAATGCTTCCTACATTTTCTTCATAACTTTATATTCTGAGAAATGTTAAATAAAGCGTCTTCTTCCTTTCTACTCCGCCAGGTGCTTGTCTATGAATGATCCTTTGGCATATTCCAAGGAATCCAGATCGAGCCACCTGACGACATTATCAGGCAGATAATTCAGGAAGAATTCCTTCGCCGTGTCCCGGCGAGTAAAGACCTCTTTGAAAAAACGGTTACAAAAATAGATTCGCGATTCGCAATTCGAGATTCGCGATCCGATATGAATGCTTCCGGCATTTTCTTCATAACTTTGACGGGAAACATGTTTCATTATAGCATATTCATTTAAAACTGTCAAGAAGGTTTCCCACCTTTCCCGCCACATAGAACCAAAAAAATTGTTCGGTTTATTAATTTTTTCTCTTGACAGGGGATGGCAATTATGATAAATTAGCCTTCGTATGTGAGGTCTAAAAGGAGGAGGACTATCCTGCTATGCGGGAGATGATTATTATTGCTTGCACTGGATGCAAGAGGAGAAATTATACCACGACGAAAAATAAAAAAAAGCATAGTGAGAAGTTAGAGCTGAAGAAGTTTTGTAGATTCTGTCAAGCCCACGTTCTCCATCGGGAAACAAAGTAAATTTGTATCTTCTCAATAAAAGAGATAAAGATAACTCCATCTCAAATCTCTATCTCTATCTGACCTTGAGAGGAATAAATTTCCTGCCGTCGTAGGCCAGTAGCTCTAACGGCTAGAGCACCGGACTCCAAATCCGGGTGTTGCGGGTTCGAATCCTGCCTGGCCTGCTTACTCTTAAGCAAGGTGATATGTGTTGGGGATAATAGGAAAGGGGATATTTATGTCTCTGAAATACTCGATACTCGATACTCGATGCTCGATACTCGATGTTCGATACTGGATATTGGATCCTTTACTAGCCTCGAGCATCGAGGATCGAGCATCGAGCATCGAGGATCGAGGATCGAGCATCGAGGATCGAGCATCGAGCATCGAGGATCGAGGATCGAGGATCGAGGATCGAGCATCGAGGATCGAGGATCGAGCATCGAGCATCCAGCCTAATGGCAAAGAGAGAAGAAATGAAAGAAAAGATAGATAGGTTAAAGAAGTTTTTAAAGGAAGTCTGGTTGGAAGTAACCCCTTCTCATGGCAAGGTGGCCTGGCCTTCTCGAAAAATGATCGTGGGGTCAACTACTGTTGTCTTTATTGCCGTGGCGATCATCAGTGTTTATATCGGTCTGGTAGATGTCATTCTATCCAAGACCATAAATTTTATTATTAGCAGGTGAGACGATGGTCATCGTTTCGGCCATTTTTCGCAAGCCTCTGGTAGCCGGGTGTTGGGTGGTCTAGTAGGCGGAAGAGCAGGCCACCAAAGACCCGGTGGCCAGAGGGCTTTGCGTAAATGGCCGAAACGATAATCAAAGCCGCCGGTGATAATCTAAGGATGGAAAAGTCGTGGTATGTGGTTCATACCTATTCAGGGTATGAGAATAAGGTTAAAAACAATCTGGAACGCCGCTTGAAAACGATGGGGCTGGCCGATAAAATTGAAGATATTCTTATCCCCACGGAAGAAGTTGAAGAAAAAAAAGGGGGCAAGAAAAGGATTACCACCAAGAAATTCTTTCCCGGGTATATCCTGGTCAAAATGGTTATGACAGACGATGCCTGGTATATTGTCCGTCATACGCCTGGTGTCTTTGGTTTTATTGGCCAACAGAATAAACCGGTGCCTCTCAAGGAAGAGGATGTTAAAAATATCCTGCATCAGATTGATTTAGGTGAAACCCGAGTGGGAGCTAAGGTGGCCTTTGAAGAGGGTGAAAGTATTAAAGTGGTGGAAGGGCCTTTTACCAATTTTGTGGGGGAAGTGAAAGAGATCAATCTCAAGCAGAACAAGGTAAAGGTAATGATGAACATCCTGGGTCGTCTCACGCCGGTGGAGCTGGAGTTTGGGCAGGTGGAGAAATTATAATTTATTGGTAACTACTCAGCCTCTATATAGTAGCCTTACCTAGCGAAACCACAACATATTGTGTTTAGGTGTTTAAAAGTTAGCTAAAATTCCTAAAAAACGGCTTTCTATGCAACCTATAAAAGGAGACGAACCACAATATATTGTGTTCTGTAAGCTTCAAAATCAATATGTGGTGGCTGAGTAGTTACATTTATTGTAACCGTTCATCACATGATGCTTGATCCTCGATGCTCGATGCTCGATCCTCGATGCTGGTAAAGGATCCAGTATCCAGGATCGAGCATCGAGCATCGAGCATCGAGCATCGAGGTTGTGTCTTTGTGGCTTAGTGGCTGAACGGTTACTAATTATTAATGATAACTGATCTTAAGGAGTAATCATGGCTAAGAAGAAAGTAGTTAAAGAGATTAAGCTTCAGATTCCGGCGGGAAGGGCTAATCCGGCACCTCCGGTTGGTCCGGCGCTGGGACAGGAGGGGGTAAATATCATGGAATTCTGCCGGGCCTTTAATGAACGCACCTCGAAACAAGAAGGTATGATTATCCCCGCCGTTATCAGTATCTATGAAGACAGGTCTTTTACCTTTGAATTAAAGACCCCGCCTGCCGCCGTTCTCTTAAAAAAGGCCGCGGCGGTTGAAAAGGGTTCTTCCGACCCCAATCGAAATAAGGTGGGTAAAGTGCCCCGCTCAGAGGTAGAGAAGATTGCCAAAATAAAGATGCCAGATCTTAATGCCATTAACCTTGAGGGGGCTATGCAGCAAGTCATGGGAACGGCCAGGTCAATGGGGATTGAGGTGGAAGGGTAGAGGGTTTAAGGAGATTCTGATCTATGCCCTTATTTATTGTGGCAGTAGCCTTTCTTTGTTTATTAGGAGCGTCTCCTACCTGGGCTGAGGAGAAATTTTACCTGAATTCTATCGAATATCTTCAGGCTGAACCAGAAGGCGATAAACTGGGTCAGCTCTTTCAAGGTATTGAGCTGGAAAAGCTAAGCGAAAAAGGAGATTGGGCGGAAGTTCGTCTAACCGGCTGGCTTAAAACCAGTTGGCTATCTACCCAGTCGCCCCAGACCAGAAAATATAAACCGCCTTTAGAGATTATAAATCTTGAGGACCGTTTTTCAGATTATGGTGATTATATTCATATCTTAGGGGAAGTGAAGAATCAGGGACCCCAGGACTATAAGTTTTTGCTGGTGACGGTTACTTTTTACGATCAAGACAAAAAGATAGTGGATACCACCACTACACTTATCTCCTCTTTGAAGAAAGGAGAGGTAAGACCCTTCAAGACTATATCTAAGAATCACGAAACAATAAAGATTTATAAGGCGAAGGTGGAACCGGTTAATTAACTATTAGGGCGATGTTCATCCTTTTGGCCATTTGTCGAATCGCTAATCTTGAATTGCGAATCGCCAATCTATCTTTGTAACCGTTCAGCACATGATGCTGGATGCTCGATGCTCGATCTTCGATGCTGGTAAAGGATTCAGTATCCAGGATCGAGCATCCAGCATCGAGGATCGAGGATCGAGTTTGTGCCTTAGGGGCTGAACGCTTACCTAAGTCTTTTAATTCGCAATTCGCGATCCGCGATTCGCGATTAATCCGTAAGCGGCCCCAACGATGAACAAGGCCACAATATTGTTAATGGTTAAGGAGGCAAGATGGCTAAGAAAGGAAAAAGGCTTAAAGAGACAGAAAAGTTGGTGGAACGGGGGAAATTGTACGAGCTTAAGGAGGCCATCTCCTTAGCTAAAGAAACAGCCAGCGTTAAATTTGACGAGACAGTTGAATTGGCCGCCAAATTGGGGGTAGAGACAAAACACGCTGATCAACAAGTTAGAAGCACGGTTATTCTCCCTTCCGGAACAGGCAAGCAAGTCCGAGTGGTGGTCTTTACCAAAGGAGAAAAGGTGAACGAGGCGCTTTCAGCCGGGGCCATTGAAGCCGGCGCAGAAGACTTAATCGAACGGGTGCAAGGGGGATGGCTTGATTTTGATGTGGCGGTGGCTACGCCCGATATGATGCGGGATGTATCCAAGCTGGGCAAGATCTTAGGGCCAAGGGGGCTTATGCCTAATCCCAAGGCCGGCACGGTCACCTTTGAAGTAAAGCAGGCTATTGAGGAAATAAAAAAGGGTAAAATTGAATTCAGGGCCGATCGTTATGGCATCGTTCATGCCCCCGTTGGCAAAGTATCTTTCTCTCTGGAACAACTCTATGCCAACTTAAAGGCGGTGGTGCAGGCCATTATCTCATCTAAGCCGGCCGGCGCCAAAGGGCAATATTTAAGAAGTCTGCATCTGTCAACCACTATGGGGCCAGGGATAAAACTCGATCTCCTCTCCGCCAGGAAAGCGATGGAAGAATAACCTTAATGAGGTAAGAGATATGAGAGCGGCTATTATTCAAAAACAAGAAAAGGTTAATAAATTAAAGGAACAGCTAAGTAAGAGTTCCGGCTTTATCCTGACTGATCATCGAGGGTTAACTGTCCGGGAAATTACTGAACTCAGGCGGCGGTTACGGGAAACCAAGACGGAATATCATATCATAAAAAACACCCTCCTTCAGAGGGCCTTGGAGGGAGGTAAGTTGGCATCCCTACGCCAGAGCTTGGAAGGGCCGACGGCGGTGGTCTTTAGTTCTGATCCGAACTTAGCCGCCGCTAAGGTCTTGTTAAGTTTTGCCAAAGAATTTGAAAAACCGGCTATCAAGGCGGGGGCTATTGCCAACTATGTCTTGACGGCGGAAGAGGTCAAGGCGGTAGCTAATCTGCCCTCCAGAGAGGTTCTCATAGCCAGGGTGATAGGAGGTATTCAGGCCCCCTTAAGTGGGTTAGTTAACTGTTTAGCCGGTCCGATCAGGGGATTAATTACGGTTTTGAAGGCAGCCAGCCAAAAAACAGGCAAGGAAAGTGGATAAATTATAAATGAGGAGGTAAGACAAGATGTCTGTAGCCACAAGAGAAGAGATAGTAGAAGCGGTCTCTAATTTATCGGTGTTAGAACTTTCAGAGTTGGTTAAAGACCTGGAGGTGAAATTTGGGGTTTCAGCCGCTATACCGATGGCTGTAGCCGGTGGTCCTATGCCTGGCGCCGCCGCCGAAGCCCCGGCTGTAGAGGAAAAAACAGAGTTTGATGTTATCCTGGTTTCGGTAGGGAGTCAGAAGATTCCTGTGGTCAAGGAAATCAGGGATATTACTGCCCTAGGCTTGAAAGAGGCCAAGGCCTTGGCTGATGAAGCGCCTAAACCTATCAAAGAAAAGGTTAGCAAGGAAGAGGCGGCAGAGATTAAGGCAAAATTGGAGGCAGTAGGCGCGACTATAGAGATAAAGTAACAGGGGGCAGAAGACCATCTGACTTCGGAGGAGAGATTCTATGAGTCTGGAAATGCTCAATGGGCGAATAAGTTTTGGGAAGACCGAGGAAATCGTACCTATTCCTGATTTGACAGCGATCCAACGTAAGTCTTATGAAGACTTTCTTCAGCGAGAGGTTCCACCGGAAAAGCGAGCCAATCAAGGATTAGAACAGGTATTTCGTGAAGTTTTTCCGATCGTCTCCTTTAATGAAAAGTTAGTCCTGGAATATGTCAGTTACAGCCTAGGGGAACCTAAATACGAGGAAGAAGAGTGTCGGGAAAGAGATGCTACCTATGCAGCTCCCTTGAAGGTAAAAATAAGGCTTATTTGCAAGGACACTATGGAGGTTCGGGAACAGGATGTTTATATGCGTGAAATACCCCTTATGACCTCGCGGGGGACCTTTATTATTAATGGAGCTGAAAGGGTGATTGTCAGTCAGCTTCATCGTTCACCTGGCATTTTCTATGCCTATGATGAGCCGACCCGGACCTATTCCGCCAGATTTATTCCTTATTGGGGCACCTGGGTTGAATTGGAGATTGATCCTAACAATCTCATCCTGGTGCGGCTGGCCAGAAAGAGAAAATTATTAGCCACCACTCTCTTGCGAGCCATTGGGTATCCGACTAACAAGGAAATCCTGGAATTGTTTTATCCTACCTCGAAGGAAGAAACGGCTTCAGATCGTATTATCGGTCTTAGGGTAGCTGAAGACGTAATCGATCCGGCGAGCGGAAAAATTATACTCGCCTGTAATCAAAAGATCAAACCGGACATCCTGGTCAGGATAAGGGAGGCGGGCATAGAAGCCGTATCCATCCTGGATATTGATGCCGTAAGTGATGATGTTTCTATCTTAAACACCCTTGACCGGGATGATACTCATTCCAAAGAAGAGGCCCTCCTGAAGATTTATAGTGTTACTCGACCAGGGGAGCCGACTATCTTAGAGAATGCCACCGTGGCTTTCAACCGGTTATTTTCTGATCCGGTCAGGTATAATCTTGGTCAGGTAGGGAGGTATAAGATTAACAAGACCCTGGGCCTTGATGTTTCTCAGGATGAAGGAACTCTAACCAAAGAAGATATAGTCGCGGCCATAAAGCGTCTCATTCGGCTTCATATTGAACACGGCGAGGCGGATGATATTGACCATCTGGGCAATCGAAGGGTCCGTTCCGTAGGGGAACTACTTCAAAATCATCTTCGAGTAGGCTTTGCCAGGTTGGAGAGAGGGGTTCAGGAACGAATGACCATCCAGGACCCGGAGACGATGATCCCCCAAACAGTGATTAATATCAAACCTGTTACGGCCGCCATAAACGAATTTTTTGGTTCTTCACAACTCTCTCAGTTTATGGATCAAACCAATCCGCTGGCTGAATTGACTCATAAACGCCGATTATCCGCCCTGGGGCAGGGTGGTCTTTCTAAAGAGCGGGCCGGATTTGAGGTCAGAGATGTGCACCATACTCACTATGGAAGGATATGTCCTATTGAGACCCCTGAAGGACCTAATATCGGCCTTATTGTTTCCCTTTCTACTTACGCTCAGGTAGATAAGTATGGTTTTATCGAGATACCTTATCGGAAGGTAGTGGAGGGGAAAATAACCAATGAAATTGAGTATTTACGTGCCGACGACGAAGAGAGGGTTTATATCAGCCAGGCTTCTACCTCTGCCGATGCTGAAGGAAGGCTGACAGAAAGCCTTATCTCGGTCAGGCACGGAGATAATTACCCCCTCGTGCCTCCGGAAGAGGTAAACTATATGGATGTATCTTTTAAACAGTTGGTTAGTGTCTCTACAGCTTTGATTCCCTTTTTGGAACATGATGATGCCAACCGGGCCTTAATGGGCTCTAATATGCAGCGTCAGGCCGTCCCCCTCCTGAAAGCTGAGCCGCCACTGGTAGGGACAGGCATAGAAGGTAAGGTGGCCTCTGACTCAGGGACGGTAGTCATTTCTGATGTGGAAGGGGTGGTAAGCCATGTCACCGGTGATGAAATCCAGATAAAGACCACCGCCGGAGAGACCAGGGAGTTTAGGTTGCGAAAATTTAAACGCTCTAACCAGGGGACCTGTATCAACCAGGTGCCCATAGTCAAAAAAGGGGATCAGGTAAAAATAGGCCAGGTCCTGACCGAGGGAACCGCTACGGCCGCAGGTGAATTGGCCCTGGGCCGTAATATTCTGGTGGCCTTTATGCCCTGGGAAGGATATAACTTTGAAGATGCTATCCTTATCTCGGAAAGACTGGTTCGGGAAGACGTTTTTAGTTCTATCCATATTGAACGTTTTGAAGTTGAAGCCAGGGATACTCAACTTGGACCGGAGTCTATTACCAGAGATATACCTAATTTAGGCGAAGAGGCCCTCAAAGAGTTGGATGAATCAGGTATAGTTAGAATCGGGGCGCATGTGCGGCCGGGTGATATCCTGGTGGGTAAGGTTACCCCCAAGGGGGAAACTGATCTATCTCCCGAATATAAACTCCTTCATTCGATCTTTGGTGAAAAGGCCCGTGAGGTGAGAGATACCTCTCTCAGGGTCCCTTATGGTAAAGACGGGATAGTAATTGATGTTAAGGTCTTTTCTCAGGAGGCCAGAGATGAGTTGTCCTCGGGCGTGGAAAAAATGGTGCAGGTCTATGTGGCCAAAAAGAGGAAGATATCGGTAGGGGATAAGATTGCCGGCCGGCACGGAAATAAAGGGGTTATTTCCAAGATACTATCCGATGAAGATATGCCTTTTATAGCTGATGGGACCCCCATAGACATGGTCTTAAATCCACTTTCCGTGCCTTCCAGAATGAATTTGGGACAGATTATGGAAACGCATCTGGGGTGGGCCGGCTTTAAACTTGGTCAAAAATACGCCTCGCCTATTTTTGACGGGGCCACCGAGGATGAGATTAAGGCAGCGTTAAAAGAGGCCTCCTTGCCCGAAGATGGAAAGGTAAGCCTTTACGATGGTCGGACCGGCGAGAAGTTTGATCAAAAGGTGACCGTAGGGTATATCTATATTATGAAATTGGCCCATTTAGTAGAAGATAAGATTCACGCCCGTTCTACAGGTCCTTATTCTTTGGTTACCCAACAACCCCTGGGTGGCAAGGCCCAATTTGGCGGTCAGAGATTGGGGGAAATGGAGGTTTGGGCCCTGGAAGCTTATGGCGCCGCGTATACCTTACAGGAGCTTTTGACCGTAAAAAGTGATGATATTATTGGCCGGGCCAAGGTTTATGAGGCCATTATTAAAGGAAAGAATGCCCGTTCCCCGGGAATTCCTGAATCCTTTAATGTTCTGGCCCATGAACTCAGAGGCTTGGCCCTGGATATTGAAGTTATGGATAAACAGGGTAAACCAGTAGATACGAAAAAACTGGACGAGATGCGGCGATTCTTTGATGAACCCAAAATAACCCCCCCAGAGAGAATCCTGGGTAAAAGGGAAGAAAAACCGGAACCAACCGTAACTGAGGTCTTTGCTAAGAGGGGGTAAATGTCAATTATCAAAGGGACCAAAGGGACTATTGGCTATTGGCTATTGGCTTCTGTAATTTTAGTGGCTTTGTGTCTTTGTGACTGAGTAATTACATTAATTGTTTTAGAGAGGAGGGATCTTTACTTGAGTGCTGAAGCGGCGGTTGCTAAGAGTCAATCGAGGAGTCTTCCGGTGACCTTGAATTATCAGGCGGATCACGATGATAAGCTCTTTGATTTTGCTTCTATTACCATTAAGCTTGCTTCGCCGGAACGAATTCGATCCTGGTCTCACGGTGAGGTAAAAAAACCGGAAACTATTAATTACCGAACATTTAAGCCGGAACGAGATGGTCTCTTTTGTGAGCGGATATTCGGGCCGACTAAGGATTACGAATGCTACTGTGGGAAATATAAGAGTATTCGTTATCGGGGTGTTATCTGCGATCGATGCGGGGTGGAAGTAACCCGGGCGGAAGTAAGAAGGGAACGCATGGGACACATTGAGCTGGTAGCCCCGGCCGCTCATATATGGTATTTTAAGCGGATCCCTTCTCAAATGTCTCTTCTTTTGGATATCTCGGTTAGAGACCTGGAACGGGTGCTTTACTTCGAAGAATACATCGTGACCAGGGTAGCTGGATCAGTGCCGCTCCAACTCGGAACCGTTATGGGAGAAGAGGACTTCTGGATGTATAAGGAGAAATATGGGGATGGATTTTCGGCGGGAATGGGGGCGGAGGCGGTTAGAAAATGTCTGCAGTCCTTAAACCTGGAAAAGCTGGCGGTGGAACTGCGTCAAGAAATGAAAGAGGAGTCTTCCAGCCAGAAGAAAAAAAAGGCAGTCCGTCGTTTAGCGGTCATTGACGCCTTTCTGAAATCGAATAATAAACCAGAATGGATGATACTCGATTGTGTGCCGGTTATCCCTCCAGAACTCAGACCGATGGTTCAATTGGATGGGGGCAGGTTTGCCACCTCTGATCTAAATGACCTTTATCGCCGGGTGATTAATCGTAATAATAGACTTCAGCGGTTGCTTGATTTAAAGGCGCCTGAGATTATTATTCGAAATGAAAAAAGAATGCTTCAGGAAGCCGTGGATACCCTCTTTGATAATTCCAGGCGGGGTAGAGGCGTCAAGGGACACGGGAGCAGACTGCTTAAATCTCTTTCCGACATTTTAAAAGGAAAACGGGGCAGGTTCAGACAGAACCTGTTAGGTAAACGGGTTGACTACTCCGGCCGGTCAGTCATTGTGGTTGATCCTAAGCTAAGACTGTATCAATGCGGTCTGCCGAAGAAGATGGCCATCGAGTTATTTAAGCCCTTTATTATGAAGGAATTAGTGGATAGGGGACTGGTTCATAATATCAAGTCAGCCAAGCGAATGGTGGAGAGGGAGGATAAAGAGATATGGGATGCGCTGGAAAAGGTCATTGCGGGTCATCCGATTCTCTTGAACCGAGCGCCGACCCTTCACCGGGCTGGTATTCAGGCCTTTGAGCCTATTTTGGTGGAAGGAGAAGCCATTAAAATACATCCCCTGGTCTGTGCCGCCTTCAATGCCGATTTTGATGGGGATCAAATGGCCGTTCACGTCCCCCTTTCTTTAGAGGCTCAATTAGAATGCGAGATGTTAATGCTTTCCGTCTACAATATCCTCTCCCCGGCTAACGGACATCCCCTGATGGTTCCCAGTCAGGATATTGTTCTGGGTTGCTGTTATCTAACCAAGGAGGTCCTGCCGACTTCCGATAGATTAAGATCCTATTATAATTCGGAAGAAGTTATGGCGGCTTATGATGCCGGAGTAATCGGCCTCCATACCCTGGTTAATGTCAGGATGAACGGATCCAAAGTAAAGACCACCGCCGGGAGACTCATTTTCAACCAGGTCATCCCACCGGAATTAGGTTTTATTAATCAAATGGTGGACAAGCACACCCTGTCTGAAATCGTCTATACCTCTTATCGAAAAAACGGCCTGGCCAGGACCGTCAATTTGCTTGACGAAGTTAAACAGCTTGGATTCAAGTATGCCACCAAATACGGGGGGTCAATCAGTATAGATGATATTAAGGTTCCGGGTGTGAAAAAGCAGGTGTTGGAAAAAGGGCATAAAGAGGTAGAGCATATCCTAAATGAGTATCAACAAGGCTTGATTACCGATGAAGAGAGATACAATCGGATCGTGGATATATGGACCTCTCTGGGAGAAGAGGTGGCTGATGCTACCTTTGAGCAGTTGGCCCGTGATATGGAGGGCTTTAATCCGATTTACATTATGGTCGAATCAGGCGCCAGGGGAAGCAAACAACAAGTCAGACAGTTAGCCGGAATGCGCGGACTGATGGCCAAGCCATCGGGAGAGATTATCGAGTTGCCTATTACGGCCAACTTCCGGGAAGGGCTTTCGGTGTTGGAATATTTCATTTCCACCCATGGAGCCAGGAAAGGGTTGGCTGATACCGCCCTGAAAACAGCTGATGCAGGTTATTTGACCAGGAGATTGGTTGATATAGCCCAGGATGTGATTGTTACCGAAATAGATTGTGGAACGATGAATGGCATGGTGGCTGAGTCCATCAAAGAAGGAGATGAAGTTATCGAGTCACTCAAGGAGCGGATTTTGGGCCGGGTTACCCTGGATGAGATTGTAGACCCCAGGTCGGGTAAGGTCCTAGTTGAGCCAGGCGAGGAAATAGATGAAGAGGCCGCCGACGCCATAGAAGATGCGGACATAGAAAGGATCAGGATGAGAACTGTCCTTACCTGTGAAACGGCTCGGGGTGTATGTGCCAAATGTTATGGAAGAAATTTGGCTACAGGGAGATTGGTGGATATAGGTGAAGCCGTGGGAATTATTGCGGCTCAGTCTATTGGTGAGCCTGGAACCCAGCTTACTATGCGGACCTTCCATATTGGGGGAACCGCCTTCCGTCAGGTAGAAGAAAGGGAAATCCGCTTGAACTATCCGGTTGAAATTGTCGCTTTACCCAGATACCTCATCTCCTTGAAGGAGGAGCAGGGGATGATTGTCTCGCGGGGGGGAAATATGCTGATCAGAAAGATTCTTAAAGAATATACCCTGGCCCCGGGAAGCAAGATTATGGTATTTGATGGATTATGGATTAATATGGGTGAAGTCGTGGCTGAAACAAGTGAAGGAGAAAGTATTAAGGCGGAAGTAGCCGGAATAGGTCGAATAACGGAAGAAGGCAAGGTCTTAATAGAGGCCAGGGAGAGGGAGATTCATCTTCGAACCGGCACGAAGATTTATGTCCAACCAAACACCTTTGTCGAGGCCGGACAGATCATCGCTGAATTTGATCCTTACAATGAGCTTATTCTGACTGAAACCACTGGTGAAGCCAGATTCAAAGATATTATCAAAGGTAGAACCCTACGGGAGGAGCTGGATGAAAATACCGGTCTTTTTAACCGGGTCGTGGTTGAAGACAGGGAAGAGGAATTACAGCCTTCGGTGGATATCATCAAAGAGGATGGAAAGGCCGTTAACTACATCTTGCCTCATGGAGCCAGGTTAGTGGTTCAGGACGGACAAAAATTGACGGCTGGAGATACATTAGCCAAGTTCCCTCAAGAATTGTCTAAGACTAAGGACATTACCGGTGGATTGCCCCGCGTGGCTGAGCTTTTTGAAACCAGGTGTCCCAAGGATAATGCGGTGATAGCTGAAATTGACGGTGTCATCGAGTTTAAACCAGCCGCGGGAGGCACAAGGACGGTGGTGATTAGAAATAAGGCCACTAATACCACCAGAGAATATTATATATCGGTAGGTAAACATTTGAAGGTTCATGAAGGGGATGAGGTTAAAGCCGGAGATCAGTTGATTGAAGGCCCTATAGATCCGCACGATATCCTTCGGATTAAAGGAGATTATGCCCTGCAGCAATATCTTTTAAACGAGGTCCAGGAAGTTTATAAACTTCAGGGGGTGGATATTAATGATAAACATATTGAAGTTATCGTTCGTCAGATGTTGAGACGGGTAGAGATAACTTCAGCCGGCGATACGGATTTTCTCGTGGGGGAACATATGGATAAGTTCCGCTTTATGGAGGAGAATAAACGGGTGGTCGCTCAAGGAGGCACACCGGCTCAGGCCAGCCCGCTTCTTTTGGGGATAACGAAGGCCTCATTAGCTACTGATTCTTTTATTTCAGCGGCCTCATTCCAGGAGACTACCAGGGTTTTAACGGAAGCGGCCATTAAAGGCAGAACGGATGACTTGCTTGGTTTGAAAGAAAATGTAATTATTGGCAGACTTGTTCCGGCCGGGACAGGAATGCCGATGTATAAAGACAGGCAATTTACTTTTAACCGATTAGGGGAAGAGACTGTTTCGGAGGAGGAACATCCACTTACGGCTGGTTCATTACCGATAACCGAATCACCGATTACCGATTAGGTGAGGAGTCTAGCTCGACGAAAGTTCTTGGGCGGTTTCAGGAGGGTTCAAGGGTTCAAGAGTAGATTTCTGTTACTCGATGTCCAAGTTTTTTTCTGTAGTTAACAGTAAATGGTTTTCTGCCGATAGTTAAAATAGCGCAAGGTTATGCTAACTTACTAGGGGAGAGGACCAAATTATGTTCAAGATGGCTAATAATAGACAGATGACATTATTAAAGGCAGAAGAGGAGCATATCAGGAGGGTTCTTCCCTTACTCCTAAAGAAAGATGACAGGTTTAGAACCGAGGTCTCTATTATCCTAAGCGAGGTCTTTGCCAAGAAGGATGAGCTAAGGATAGTTATAGAGGAGATTCAGAAAAGCAGAGAAGAGACAAGCCGAAGGTTTGAGGAGATGCGAGAAGAGACAAGCCGAAGGTTTGAGGAGATGCGAGAAGAGACAAACCGAAGGTTTGAGGAGATGCGAGAAGAGACAAACCGAAGGTTTGAGGAGATGCGAGAAGAGACAAACCGAAGGTTTGAGGAGATGAACCAAAGGTTTGAAGAACATCGCGAAGAGACAAACCGAAGGTTTGAGGAGATGAACCGAAGGTTTGAAGAACATTGCGAAGAGACAAACCGAAGGTTTGAGGAGATGAACCGAAGGTTTGAAGAACATCGCGAAGAGACAAATAAGAGGTTTGAGGCAGTAGAAACCCAACTTCAGGAACAAACAAAGCAGCTAAGGGAGCATTCAGTCCAACTTCAGGAACAATCAAGGGAAATAAGAAGGATGGGGATAAGCATCAGAACCGTAGGGGCAAGGTGGGGAATATTTGCTGAAGGGACAATCCGAAATACCTTAAAGGAGCTACTCCTCAAAAAGCTTAAAGTAAAAGAGGTATCCTCGTGGAAGGTAATGGATAAAGAGGGAAAGGTAGGTATTCCTAATTCAGAGGTAGAGGTAGACATCCTTATCCAGAATGAGAAGCATTTTCTAATAGAGATAAAATCCTCTGCCGATGAAGAAAATGTAGAGAGGTTTTATAAAATAGGAAATTTTTATTATGAGAAGACAAAGATTAAGCCAAATCTTATCTTTGTAGCGGTGGAGATGAACAAAAAGGGAGAAGACCTCTGCAAAAAACTAGATATCCAGCTTATAACCTACGAGGATTTGGACTGAAGAAGGTAGGTAGTACTCTATGACATTTGATAGGGTGGATAGAGTCTTTTGAGTTTGAGGCGGGCTTTTCGGGATGGTAAATTGCCAGTTTACTGACTTATACCTGACCCACCATATCAAATGTCATCGAGGAGTAGTTATATGGTCACAAAAGTAATGACAAGGGGGCGTGTTATCTAAGTTCTTATAACACTGTCGGTTAACGGGCAGGCTAATTAAAAAATCGCATCTTGATAAATGTTTTAGAAAAAAACTGTTGACAAAATAAAAATATGGTGGTAAACTGGTAACTCCAACGCCAGAGGGAAGTGCCAGGGTTAAGAAGCTGTTTTTTAAGTATCCCTAAGGGGGTGATTACCTATTTAGTTCTTAACGAAAGAAGAAAAGGTAGACGCTTAAAAAGGCAGCTCTGCGGGCTGCTTTTTTTTGATTATCAATTGCTAATGGTTAATGGGCCATACCGCCAAGGTCACCCCGACCACTTATTTTTGGTGATGGGTAGTCTGGTAACGGTCAGACCATAGACCCCAAGCCCCAGACGACCAGACACCAGATAAAGTGGTGGGTGGGCGAGTTTGGCCGTATGACGTTAAGGGTTAATTATTAGCCAAGAGGAGGAAGATTTTGCCGACGATTAATCAATTGATCAGGAAGGGTAGAGAAAAAGGAAAGAAGAAGACTAAAACTCCGGCTTTAGCGGGCTCGCCGCAAAGAAGGGGAGTTTGCACCAAGGTTTATACCACCACACCCAAGAAGCCAAATTCTGCTTTAAGAAAAATAGCCAGGGTAAGATTATCCAGTGGCTTTGAAGTTACTACTTATATCCCCGGGATTGGGCATAATTTGCAGGAGCACTCCGTTATTCTTCTGAGGGGAGGAAGGGTGAAGGATATACCAGGGGTGAGATATCATATTATTAGGGGAGCCTACGATGCCAGCGGCGTAGCTGATCGATTCCAAGGCAGGTCAAAATACGGAGCCAAGACACCGAAAAAGAAAGCAGAGTAAAAGTTTCGAGTTTCGAGTTGGCCGGAAGACGAAAGGCGAAACTTTAAACCCGAAACTCGAAACTTAAGAAGAAGGGGAGGTTTTTTCGTGCCCAGAAGGCGATTGACTAAAAAGCGTGATATCCCAGCGGACGCGGTTTATAACAGTCAGATGGTGGGTAGATTTGTCAATAAGCTTATGAGGCGGGGGAAAAAGAGTCTGGCGGAGAGGATATTCTATCGGACAATGAAAGTGGTTGAAGAAAAGACCGGTGAACCACCTTTAAAGATCTTTAAAAAGGCCGTCGATGGGGTAAGACCCAGATTGGCGGTTAAAGCCAGGCGAGTAGGTGGGGCCACCTACCAGGTTCCGGTAGAGGTGACTAAAGACCGGGGAATATCCTTGTCTATGCGATGGATTATTTCCTTTGCTAAACAAAGAAAAGGCAAAAGTATGGTGGAGAGGTTAGCGGCCGAATTAATAGATGCCGCTAAAGGCACGGGCACTTCTATCAAGAAACGAGATGATACTCACCGGATGGCTGAGGCAAACAAGGCCTTTGCCCATTATCGTTGGTAGGTAGCCATATTGAAACAGGGAGCAATTAATTTTCCCCACAAAAAGCTATTGAGTTAACTCAGAAAAGGTTTTTGCCTAACAACTCACTGCACCTGACCAAAACCGCCAGCGGTTTTTGCAGGTGAGTTCTATTGTTAGGCGGTACAACAAGTGTGCAAGATAAAAATCGCGGCCACGCTATGGCTCTCAGTGCAATCAAGCTCTACTGCATACGGAGGTAAGCAATGAATTTGCGTGAGATTCTCGCCGACATCCATGCTCTCGAAACGGAACTATTGGACTTTGAGCGGCGATATGGCGTCCGCTCGGAAACTTTCTACACAGCATACATCAATGGCGAAGAACCCGAAGATGACAACTGGGTATTGGATTTTGGAGAGTGGGCTAGTGTGTATCGAACCTGGCTGGCTCGCCAAGCCGAATATCGCAACGAAGTCCAGCGGGTCCAACTCCACGTGCCGAGTCTGGCGGGATTAGTCCGAGTAGCCGCATGAGCAATCCCTTGCGTACGTCAGAGGACTATGAACTGTTTCTAATTGGTAATTAAATTAATTAAGGAGAGGCATTCTTAAACGATGAGGATTCTTTCTTCGGGATGCGGAATTAAATTATGGCGGAAACAATTTTACTTAAGTATATTAGAAATATTGGTATTATGGCTCATATCGATGCTGGTAAGACCACCACTACAGAGCGGATGCTTTACTATACTGGTAAAGTTTATAAGTTGGGTGAAGTCGATGCTGGCACCGCTACTATGGATTGGATGGAACAGGAGCAGGAGCGTGGGATTACTATCACGGCGGCCGCCACCACCCTATCCTGGCGAGATCACCGGATCAACCTTATTGATACGCCCGGACACGTAGATTTTACTATGGAAGTGGAGCGGTCTTTAAGGGTTCTCGATGGGGCCGTGGCTCTTTTCTGTTCGGTAGGGGGAGTAGAACCTCAATCAGAGACGGTCTGGCATCAGGCTGAGAAATACAAGATTCCAAGGATTGCCTTTGTTAATAAGATGGATAAGGTAGGCGCTAATTTCCATCAAGTTATCCGAATGATGGAAGAGAGGCTTTCGGCGCGGGCCGTTCCGATACAACTTCCGATAGGTAGCGAAGAAAATTTTGTGGGTGTCATTGATTTAGTGGGAATGAAGGCTATCCGCTGGCAAGCTGATGACTTGGGGGCCAGTTTTACGGTGGAAGATATTCCGGAAGATTATTTAGAAGAAAGCTGGCATCATCATAATTTACTTATCGAGGCGCTGGCTGAATCCGATAATGAATTAATGGAGAAATATATTGAGGAGGAAGATATAAGCGAGGCTGAAATTAAGGCAACTCTCAGAAGGCTGACCATTGGGGCTAAGATATCCCCTGTTTTATGTGGGAGTTCCTTTAAAAACAAAGGAGTTCAGCCGCTGCTTGATGCCATTGTTGATTATTTACCGGCGCCCTCCGACGTTCCCGCTGTGGTGGGGATTAATCCTGACACAGAGGTAAGAGAAGAGAGGCTCGGGACCAAAGAGGAACCCTTTTCTGCCCTTATCTTTAAGGTGGCGGCTGACCCCTATGTGGGGAATTTAAGTTACATTCGGGTGTATTCAGGTTCTTGTGCCACCGGGGACCAGGTTTATAATTCAGTGGTCAGGAAGAGAGAACGACTAGGCCGGCTTGTTCAGATGCATGCTAACAAGAGGGCGGATATTAAGGAGGTTTCGGCCGGGGATATTGTGGCCATAGTCGGACTAAAAAATACCGCTACCGGTCAGACCCTATGTGATCGAAATCATCCTATCCTCCTGGAATCCATTCACTTTCCTGAACCGGTTATCTCGGTAGCTATAGAGCCTAAAACAAAATTGGATGAGGAAAAGCTGTCTCTTTGTCTTTCTTCTTTATCACAGGAGGATCCGACTTTCAAGGTGGTCACGGATCCGGAGACCGGCCAGATGATCATATCCGGGATGGGGGAGCTTCATCTTGAAGTCTTAACCGACCGGATGCAAAGGGAATTCAAGGTCGGGGTGAGGGTAAGTAAACCTCATGTCGTTTATCGGGAGACGATAAGGCGAAGCGTCAAATCCGAAGGTAGATATATCAAACAAACGGGTGGGCGCGGCCAGTATGGACACGTTTGGATTGAATTTATTCCTGGTGAACCAGGCTCCGAATTTACTTTTACTAATCGAATTGTAGGCGGAGCTATTCCCAAAGAATATATTTCAGCGGTGGAAAAGGGGGTTAAAGAAGCGGCTGAACATGGAGTTCTGGCCGGCTATCCCTTAGTGGATTTTGAGGCTGTTCTTTATGATGGTTCCTACCATGAAGTTGATTCATCCGAACTGGCCTTTAAAAATGCCGGGGCTTTAGCCCTTAGAGAGGGGCTTAAACGGGCGGCCCCTGTTTTGCTGGAGCCGGTAATGAAGATAGAAGTTGTTGTTCCGAGGGATTTTACGGGAGATGTAATTGGTGATCTTAATGCCAGGCGGTCCAATATTTCCGGGATGGAACCTCGGGGCAGAGAGACCCAGGTAATTAAAGGAATCGTTCCTTTAGCCGAGATGTCCGGCTACGCTACCTCCCTCAGGTCGTTAACCCAGGGCCGGGCAACCTATCATATGGAATTTTCTCACTATGAAGAGGTCCCGCGTCAAATCTCGGATGAGATTACCAAGGGATTGAAGGCGGCCTAAAACTAAGCTCGATGCTCGATGCTCGATGCTGGGTAAAGGATCCCGTATCCAGGATCGAGCATCCAGCATCGAGGATCGAGCATCGAGGATCGAGAGGAGTTGTTGTGGTTTCCCAAAAGATTCGTATTAAGCTTAATGCCTATGACCATAGGATCCTGGATCAGTCGGCGGGTGAAATTGTTTCTACGGCTAATCGGACCGGCGCCAGGGTGGCCGGCCCTATCCCTCTGCCGACAAAGATAAGTCGATATACGGTCTTAAGATCCCCTCACGTGGATAAAAAGTCAAGGGAACAATTTGAAATGCGCATCCACAAAAGGGTCTTGGATATCCTGGAGCCGACTGAAGATACCATCGCGGCTTTAATGAAGTTAGAGCTTCCGGCAGGAGTCGAGGTAGAGATAAAGCTCTAATTAGGGCGGACTTGTATCTACTCAGCCCTCATAGGGAACACCGATTATCCAGATTTTTCCCTGATGGCCCAGATTAAAAATAATTCGACCTGTACGGTTAGGTTGTAGACTACTGACGCTGAAAGCGTTGAATTTTAAATAGCCGTAGATGCAATCTCCGGAAACAAATCGCCACGCTCGACCCTGCAAGGGTCGAATATTATCCATCGCCTAGAATTCAACCCTTTCAGGGTTGAGATGTTCGTAGCTGTTTTACCTTCCGCAGGTTTCACCTGTGGTTATGTAAAATTCAAACCTTTCAGGTTTGAAGGGAATTGCTTGTAATCTCTAACCGCACAGGTCGAAATAATTCCTGAGAAGGGCTGAAATCGGGGTGCCTCTTTTGGTTTGGCTGAATATTTAGATGGGGGAGTGCAGGATAAAAAACCATGAATAAACAATCCGAAATCCGAAATCCGAAATCCGAAATGCGATTAGGCATTTTAGGGAAAAAAATCGGGATGACTCAGATATTTGGAGAGGCCCAGCAGCTTATTCCAGTAACTGTTATTGAGACTAAGCCTTGTGTAGTAACCCAGGTTAAAAGCCGGGAGTCGGAGGGATATAATGCGGTCCAACTGGGCTTTGAAAAACAAAAAGAAGGGCTGGTGGCCAAACCCCTTTTAGGCCGGTTCAAGAAGGTTAAGATACCTCCTATGAAATATTTGAGAGAATTCAGGTTGGATGATATTTCGGGGCACGAAGTTGGCCAGGAAGTGAGAGTAGAAAGTCTCTTTAAGCCGGGAGAATATGTGGATGTCACCGGAACATCTAAAGGAAAAGGATTTGCGGGGGTGGTTAAGCGATGGGGTTTTAAAGGCGGGAAGGCCAGCCATGGTTCTATGTTTCACCGGGCGCCCGGTTCTATTGGCGCTTCAGCGGCTCCGTCCAGGGTCTTTAAAGGGACCAGGCTTCCAGGACGGATGGGGGGAAAACAGAGCACCATTCAAAATCTAGAGATAGTCAAGGTAGAGGCAGAGAAAAATTTGCTTTTAGTTAAAGGAGCGGCCCCCGGGAAAAAGGGGGAACTTCTGGTTATCAGGAAAGCGAAGAAGAGGTAAGGGATGCCGAAAGCGGATTTGTATAATATGGAAGGAAGTATCCTGGGACAAGTTAGTCTTAAGGAAGATATTTTTGGCCAATCAGTATCCGAAGGCCTTTTATATGAGGTAGTGAGAGCTTATCTGCTTAATCAACGCCTGGGTTGCGCTTCCACCAAAGGGAAAGCTGAAGTTCGAGGCGGCGGACGA
This sequence comes from bacterium, assembly GCA_040753085.1. Lineage (NCBI taxonomy): Bacteria > bacterium. The sequence goes on from JBFMHI010000002.1 coordinate 38,506, forward strand.
AAACCATGGAGACAAAAAGGCACCGGCCGGGCCAGAGCAGGCTCTACCAGGTCGCCTCTTTGGAAAGGGGGAGGCACTATCTTTGGCCCTCAACCCGGGCAGCACCGAATAAGAATTTCTGCTCAGGCTAAGCAGAAAGCCCTGCGTGGGGTCTTAAGTGAAAAGGTGGAGCAGGGGAATTTCAGAGTTCTGGAGACATTAAATCTGAATGAGGCGAAAACTTCGGCTATGGTTGAGCTGTTGAACCGCTTGCAACTGAATAGGCCTTTAATCGTCCTGGATGGGAATGATCAAAAAATATTAATGGCTTCTAAGAATATAAAAGGCTTAAAAGTGACCGGCGTAGATAATCTTAACCCTTATCTGGTCATTAAACATGAGAAAGTCCTTATGACCAAGGCCGCTTTAGCTCGATTGGAGGATTCATTATGATGCCCCATCATATTATCAAACGTCCTTTAATTAATGAAAAGGCGACTAAGATGCGGCAAGAGAAAAAAGACTCTAAGAAGTATTGCTTTGTGGTTGATAGAAAAGCGAATAAGTTTCAAATAAAACAGGCCATAGAGGAATTTTTCAAGGTTAAAGTAGTCAAGATAAATACGATGATTCAACATGGTAAACGCCGAAGGGTGAGATTTCGCCCTGGTCTGAGGCCGGATTGGAAGAAGGCTATGGTGACACTGGCGCCGGGTCAGACGATAGGTTTTTTTGAGGGGATCTAACCAGGGCAGATTGGGGATGGCCAAGGGCGGATTTAGTATCTGCTTTGCCATCCGAAATAAAAAGTGGAGGTTAGGATGGGCGTATTTTAGATGGGGGAAGAAAAGGTTTTAAATCCGCCATTCGAAATCTGCCCTCCAAAATTGTAGCGTGCCTATTAAGAAATGCAAACCAACTACCCCCTCCAGGCGGGGGATGTCGATAAATGTTTCTTCTGAAATTACGAGGCATAAGCCCGAAAAGTCGCTCCTTAAACCACTTACTCGCCGCGGGGGGCGAAACGTAAATGGACGAATAACGGTCAGGCATCGGGGAGGAGGCGCCAAAAGGCGGCTGAGAGTAATTGATTTCAGAAGGGAAAAACATGGAATTGCGGCCAAGGTAGCGGCCATAGAATATGATCCTAATCGTTCGGCTAATATTGCGCTTCTTCACTATCTGGACGGAGAAAAGAGGTATATCCTGGCTCCGGTAGGGCTTGAAGTAGGCGAGCCTCTTTCTTCGGGACCAGAGGCGGAAATTAAGCCTGGCAACGCCCTTCCCTTGAGAAATATTCCCCTGGGAAGCAGCATTCACAACATTGAAATGAAAATAGGCAAGGGTGGACAACTGGTCAGATCGGCTGGATCAGCGGCCCAGTTAATGGCTAAAGAGGGTAAATATGCCCAGGTTAAACTTCCTTCCGGTGAGGTGAGACTGATACATCTTGACTGTCTGGCCACGGTAGGTCAGGTAGGAAACTTAGAGCATGAAAATGTCTCACTGGGAAAGGCCGGCCGGTCAAGATGGTTGGGCAGACGTCCGCGGGTTAGAGGCGTGGCTATGAATCCGGTTGACCACCCCATGGGAGGCGGAGAAGGAAAATCATCGGGAGGTCGTCATCCTTGCAGTCCGTGGGGACAACTGGCTAAAGGTGCAAAAACTCGACGAAATAAGGCTACGGGTAAATTTATCATTAAGAGGAGGGGAAAATAAGGGATGGGTAGATCAGTTAAGAAGGGTCCTTACATCGCTGAGGAATTATTAGCTAAGATTGAAGGGATGAATAATACCGGCGAAAAGAGGGTCGTTCGAACGTGGTCAAGAAGATCCACCATTTTTCCGGAATTGGTAGGTCATACTATTGCGGTTCATAATGGACGGAAGTTCATCCCTATCTATATCAGTGAAAATATGGTGGGCCATAAATTAGGCGAATTCTCCCCGACCAGAACCTTCCGCAGCCATGCCAGGGGTGAAAAAACGACTTCCAAGAGATAAATCAAGGGCGGATTGCGGATTGCGGATTGAAGATTTTAAATCCGAAATCAGAAATCCGAAATCCGCAATAATCAGGAGACTTAGGTGGAAACAAGAGCCATAGCCAAATATGTTAGAATCTCTCCCAGAAAGGCCAGACAGGCCATCGATCTAATCAGGGGAAAGCATGTTAGGGAAGCGATTAATATCCTTACCCTTACCCCTAAAAAATCGGCCAGATTGGTCCAAAAGGTTTTAAAATCAGCGGTAGCTAATGCTACCCAGGGGAGCTTGGGGATGGATGAAGAAGATTTGTATATTAAAAGGGCCTTTGTGGATGGCGGTCCAAGTTTAAAACGGACAAGACCGCAACCTATGGGACGAACAGGGAGAATACTGAAAAGAACAAGTCATATTACGGTGGTGGTCGCCGACGAATGAATCAGAACACAGAGCCCAGAATACAGACAAAAGCAAATCTACCATCTGTAGGTGGGGATATGGGTTCTGTCCTCTGAATTAGGAAGGGAGATAGAAAAGGTATGGGGCAGAAGGTTCATCCGATTGGGTTTCGATTGGGCTATATCTATGATTGGCAGTCGAAGTGGTTTGCTAAAAAAAATTATGTCAAGAATTTACACGAAGACCTTAATATCCGTAATTTTATTAAAAAAGAATTGGCTCAAGCCGCTATCTCTAAGGTAACGATCGAGCGGTTCGGTCAAAAGACCAGGATTAATATCCATACCGCCAGACCAGGGATTGTTATTGGTCGAGGCGGGGCCGGCGTAGAAAAACTAAGAAAGCAAGTTCAGAAGATGACCAATGATAAAGTGCATATTGATATCCAGGAGATAAGGAGACCGGAGTTAGATGCTCAACTGGTGTCAGAAAACATTGCTCAACAACTTACGAAAAGGATTTCTTTCAGACGGGCAATGAAGCAATCAGTCACCACCGCCCTTAGACATGGCGCCAAAGGGATCAAGGTCCAATGTGCCGGAAGGCTGGGTGGCGCTGAGATCGCCCGAACAGAGTGGTATCGGGAAGGCCGGGTCCCCTTACACACTATTCGGGCTGAAATAGATTACGGTTTTTCAGAATCACCCACAACTTATGGCCAAATCGGCGTTAAGGTCTGGATATTTAAAGGAGAGGTCATGCCTAAAGGGGCGACGGAGGTGAATATCTAATTAGCCATTAACAATTATGTAACCGTTCATCCCATAAGGCTGGATGCTGGATGCTCGATTCTCGATGTTCGATCCTCGATGCTGGATACTGGATCCTTTACCAGCATCGAGGATCGAACATCGAGAATCGAGCATCGAGCATCGAGGATCGAGTTTGTGCCTTAGGGGCTGAACGCTTACACAATTATTAATTGTTAATGGTAAATTATAATTATGTTATTACCTAAGCGAGTTAAGCACAGAAAAACCCACCGAGGAAGACGAAGAGGAATGGCTACTCGAGGTTCAACCTTGGCCTTTGGCGAATATGGTCTTCAGGCTATGGAATGTTGCTGGATGACTAATCGGCAGATAGAGGCAGCCAGGGTAACAATGACCAGACATATTAAAAGGGGCGGAAAAATCTGGATCAGAGTTTTTCCGGATAAGCCGATTACCGCTAAACCGGCTGAAACTCGAATGGGTAAAGGAAAAGGAAACCCCGAAGGATGGGTGGCGGTAATTAAGCCAGGCCGGATTCTATTTGAAATGGCGGGCGTAAGTCAAGAATTAGCCAGGGAGGCTATGCAATTAACCGCGTATAAGCTGCCTATTAAAACCAGATTCTTGGTTAGATAATTTAGTTTCGAGTTCGCTTTGAGGTAAGGTAATGAAAATCGATGAGTTGAGACAGCTTACTTCGGAAGAGTTAGCCCAAAAAAGGCTCGATCTTTCTTCAGAATTAATCAATCTTAGGCATCAAAGGGTCATAAGTCCCATAGAAAATCCGATGCGAATTAGAGAGGTCCGGCGGACGTTGGCTCAAGTTGAGACCTTATTTCGGGAAAGAGAGCTGGGGATAAGGTAGTCTGATCCCTATCTGACTCTAAACTGGGGAGGAACTTAGGCCGTGAGAAAATCTAAAGGTCAAAGGCTTCAAAGGGTGAAACAATGAACAAACAATCCGAAATCCAGCAGCGTGGTAAAAGAAAAGTAAAGGAAGGAGAGGTGCTTTCCAATCGGATGGATAAGACGGTGGTTGTTTCTGTAGAGAGGCTAATCAGGCATCCCTTGTATGGCAAGGTGGTTAAAAAAAGGAGCAAATTCTATGCTCACGATGAGACCAACCAATGTCAAGTAGGAGATAAAGTAAAAATTATGGAAACAAGACCCCTTTCCAGGCTTAAAAGATGGCGGGTTATTGAAAGGATGAATTAAACATGGTTCAACAAGAGACTTATCTTAAAGTGGCTGATAATTCAGGAGCGAGAAAGATAATGTGTATTAAGGTCCTGGGCAGCACCAGGGCTCGATATGCCCGGGTAGGAGATGTCATTGTGGCCTCTGTCAAGGAAGCCACTCCCCACACCCCGATCAAAAAAGGTGAGGTGGTCAGGGCGGTAGTGGTGCGAACAGTTAAAGAAACACGGCGACCGGATGGTTCTTATATTAAGTTTGACAACAATGCAGCGGTAATAATAAATGAGGCGATGGAACCCAGGGGAACGCGAATATTTGGGCCAGTGGCCAGAGAACTTCGGCAGCGAAATTTTATGAAGATCGTAACTCTTGCCCCGGAAGTGTTCTAAATAATTAACAAGGTGGATAGGCTGAATAGTTACTTAACCATTAACCATGATCAATTATCAATTGATAATGGTTGATCGAACATTAAAATGAGATTGTCAGTCAAGAAAGGTGATAATGTTATAATCCTGGGCGGTAAAGACAGGGGGAAAAGTGGGAAGATCCTCCATGTCTTTCTCAAGAGGGAAAGAGTGATTGTAGAGGGCCTTAATTTAGTTAAAAAACATAGCCGGGTCCGGAGCGCGCAAGGTCCTGGAGGGATTAGTGATCAGGCGGCGCCTATCCATGTGTCCAATGTGATGCTTATCTGTCCTAACTGTAATAAACCGGCGCGAGTGGGCAAAAGGAGGCTGGAAGATGAGCGAAAGGTCCGGGTTTGTAAGCGATGTTCCGAAATTATAGACTAAAAGCAGATAGAGATAGGGACTTGAGAGCAGAGAGGTTCTCACCCCTCTCACTACGGGAGTCAGATGATGGCGATATTAAAAGAAAAATTCAAAAATGAAGTCATTTCTGCCATGGAAAAGGAATTTAATTACGGAAATGTTTGTGCCATCCCCCGGCTAAAGAAGATTGTGGTTAATATGGGGGTGGGCGAGGCGAGTAAGAATATAAAGTTGTTAGATTCGGCGGTGGAAGAGTTGACTCAGATTGCGGGACAGCGGCCGGTAAGGACTTACGCTAAAAAATCCATTGCCGGTTTTAAACTCCGGGCTGGAATGCCGGTCGGGTGTAAGGTTACTCTCCGAGGAAGCAGAATGTATGAGTTCCTGTATCGCTTGATTAATATTGCCTTGCCCAGGGTTCGTGATTTTAGAGGATTGTCAAGTAAGGCCTTTGACGGTCGAGGTAATTATACCCTGGGCATTACTGAGCAGATTATTTTCCCCGAAATTAACTATGATAAGGTAGAGCACTTTCGGGGGATGGATGTTTGCATAGTTACCTCGGCTAAAACCGATCGCGAGGGAAAGGAACTTCTCCGCTTGTTGGGGATGCCGTTTAGAGAGTAAAGTTTCGAACGACTGGCCACTGGCAACTCGAAAGGAGAAAGTTAAGTAGATGGCTAAGCTGTGTCTAAAACTTAAGGCACAACGTGAACCTAAATTTAAGGTCAGGGCTTATCATAGGTGTCCCCTTTGTGGACGTCCCCGCGCCTATCTTCGCCGGTTCGGTATGTGCCGAATATGTTTCAGAAAGCTGGTCCTGGAAGGGAAAGTCCCTGGCGTAGTTAAAGCCAGTTGGTAATTAAATCGTTACCAGAAGAGGAGAAAAGATTTCATGATGACTGATCCTGTGGCTGATATGTTAACGAGACTTCGGAATGCCAATTACGCTCAACACGAAAAGGTTGACATACCTTCTTCACAACTAAAGACAGATATTGCCCGAATACTTAAACAACGAAAATTTATCAAGAGTTATAAGTTTATTGAAGATAGGAAGCAAGGCATTTTGAGGATCTATTTGAGATACGGTCCTAATAAGGAACGAGTCCTGACTAATCTTAAGCGAGTTAGCCGTCCGGGATACCGTCGCTATGTAAGGGTTGATGAGATTCCAAGGGTCTGTGGCGGTTTGGGAATAGCTATCCTTTCTACCTCTCGGGGAATCAAGAGCGATAAGGAATGTAAACGGGAGAGGATGGGGGGAGAACTCCTTTGCTATGTCTGGTAAGCAGATAACCGAGCCCCCAAAAATTGGTGGGTGGTGGTTTAAGGAAAGGTTTTTGATATGTCACGAATAGGTCAGATGCCCATTCCGATTCCGGATGGGGTAAAGCTAAATATTGAGGGAAGAAGGGTTTCGGTTGTAGGCCCTAAAGGGACATTAACCCAGGAGATCCCTTACCCCATTACCTGTGAAGAGAAGAATGGCCATCTGGTCGTGGAACGGCCTAATGATACCCGATCCTATAGAGCCTTGCATGGATTATCGCGAGCATTACTTAACAATATAATCAAGGGAGTAACCGCCGGTTTCGAAAAGGTCCTTGAAATCAGTGGGGTGGGATATCGGGCTCAACTTCAAGGAAAACGCTTAACCCTTCAGATGGGCTTTTCTCACCCTGTAGTTTTTGAAGCTCCAAAAGGGGTGGAACTGGAGTTATTATCACCTACCAGGATAAAAGTTTTTGGCATTGATAAACAGTTGGTGGGAGAAGCCGCCGCCGAGATCCGGGCCATCAAAAGTCCTGAGCCTTACAAGGCCAAAGGTATCAGATATGCGGGTGAATATATCCGGCGCAAGGTAGGCAAGGCGGGCGTGAAATAACCATGACGGATAAAAATATCCTTAAGGCTAAAAGAAAAAAGAGGATTCGGTCTAAGGTCCTGGGATCAAGTAATCGACCCAGGTTCAGTGTTTATAGGAGCTTGAGACATAGTTATGCCCAATTGATAGATGATGAAGAGGGAAGGACTTTAGTTTCAGCCTCCAGTACCAAGAAAGGGATTAATACCATAAATAGAATGGAGGCGGCTAAACAGGTGGGCAAAGAAATTGCCAAACGGGCGTTAGCGGCCGGGATAGATTCTGTGGTTTTTGATAGAGGCGGTAATCTGTATCACGGCCGGGTAAAAGCCTTAGCTGAGGCGGCCAGGGAGGAGGGATTGAAGTTTTGAGTAATGATAAGTTGACCCCAGATGTCCAGCCAGTCGAATTAAGAGAAGAAGTGATTCACATTAATCGAGTAGCCAAGGTGGTCAAAGGGGGAAGGAGATTCAGTTTTTCGGCCCTGGTAGCCGTGGGTGATGGTCAAGGTCGAGTGGGCGTGGCTATAGGCAAAGCCAATGAGGTCCCTCAAACTATTAGTAAAGGGATAGAGGCGGCTAAGAAAAATATGATTGATATCCCCTGTAAAGGGACGACTATTCCTCACGAAATTGTAGGCCACTTTGGGGCGGGCAAGGTTATGTTAAAACCGGCTGCTCCAGGGACAGGAATTATTGCGGGAGGAGCGGTCCGGGCAGTAATGAAGGTGGCCGGAATCCAGGACATCTTGACCAAATCTTTAGGTAATGATAATCCCCTTAATGTAGTCAATGCTACGATGGAAGGCTTAAAACAAATAAAGCTTTTTCAAGAAAGGGCTATCCTGCGGGAGAAACCTGGATGAATGAAACCACGAATAAACACTTAGTAGTGGTCATTAGTAAGGGCCTCAAGGCCCAGTGACTAATGAGGGAGAGCTCTCTATTCGGGCCTATTCGGGTGTCTTCGTGGCTAAATTTACGGTAACTATTCAGCCACAAAGACACTAAGACACGAAGATTATAAGAATTATTCTTTGTGCCTTTGTGCCTTGGTGGCTGAATAGTGACAATTTACGATGAATACCTTACGGATTAAGTTGATTAAGAGTCAAATCGGTCGAAAAGAAAAACAGAGGCGAACTCTGTTTGCCCTGGGCCTTCGACGACTTAACCAAACCGTGATAAAACCGGACAATCCCCAGATCAGGGGGATGGTAGCCCATGTGGTTGATATGGTAGAGGTAGAAGAAGGGAATTGAGTTTCGGGTTACGAGTTTTAAGAGGCAACTCGAAACTTATTTAAAAGATGAGACTTAACGAATTAAGGCCTCCTAAAGGGGCCAAAAAGGCTAAAAAGCGGGTGGGTCGAGGGGTTGGTTCAGGCAGAGGGAAAACGGCCGGCCGTGGACACAAGGGCCAGTTAGCTCGGTCAGGCGGTAGATCACGACGGGGATTTGAAGGGGGTCAGATGCCGCTCGCCCGAAGGGTTCCTAAAAGAGGATTTACCAGCCTTAAAAAGAAATTGTATGCGATAGTAAATGTGCAAGACTTAAACCGGTTTGAGTCAGGGGCCTTGATTACACCGGATGTGCTTAAAGAAAGCGGACTGATAAAAGGGACCAAGTATGGGGTTAAGATTTTAGGGAAAGGCGACTTGAAGGTTCCTTTGATGGTAGGGATTGGGTGGATGAGTGAAGGCGCCAAGGCGAAAATCTTGAGGGCGGGAGGAAGCGTCGAGGGATGATTAACAGTATTGCTAGCCCTTTTAAGGCGCCGGATTTACGAAAGCGGATTCTCTTTACCGTCGCCTTGCTTGCTGTCTATAGGGTGGGGGCCTTTGTCCCAACTCCAGGGATAAATGGGCCGGCTCTCTCCGATTGGTTTCAACAACTGAAAGGGACGATCTTCGGTTTTCTTAATCTCTTCTCCGGTGGCGCCTTCGAGCAATTTTCCGTCTTTTCCCTGGGGATTATGCCCTATATCTCTGCCTCTATCATCCTCCAGCTTTTTACCATTGTCTTTCATTATTACGAAAAGCTTTCCAAAGAAGGAGACCAGGGAAGGAAAAAGATTACGCAACATACCCGATATGGCACTATTATCATAAGTATCATTCAGGCTCTGGGGGTCGGTTCCTACCTTCAAAGTCAGGTGGCTCCTTCCGGAGAGCCGATTGTTTACAATCCGGGTGTTAGTTTTCTCTTGATGACGGTTCTTACCCTCACTACGGGCACGGCTTTTATTATGTGGTTAGGGGAGCAGATTTCCGATAGAGGGATGGGAAATGGGATGTCGCTGATTATAGCGACAGGTATCATCGCTAATATCCCCGGGGCCATATCCAATACTGCCAAACTTGTCTTGACCGGCGAAATGAATCTCCTATCCCTAATCGGGATCATTATCGTTATCGTGGCGGTTACGGCGGCCGTAGTGATTATGCTCCAGGGACAGCGCCGAATTCCGGTTCAATATGCCAAGCGGGTGGTGGGACGCAAGGTTTATGGGGGGCAGAGCACCCATATCCCTCTTCAGATAAATCCGGCCGGGGTTATCCCGGTTATATTTGCCGCGGCTATCCTCGATTTTCCCAGGACAGTAGCTCTCTTCTTTAGTCAGAAAAACGTCATTGTGAGCACCTTTGTTAATATGTTCAGCCGGGAACATGTAGTTTATTCCCTTTTTTATTTTGTTATGGTTATTTTCTTTACCTACTTTTATACGGCCATTGTTTTTAAACCCGATGAGGTGGCTGACAATATGCGTAAATACGGGGGTTTTGTGCCGGGTATTCGTCCGGGCAAACCCACCGCTGACTATATCGAAAGGGTATTGAGCCGAATTGTCCTGGTGGGAGCGGTATTTTTAGCCTTGATTGCCCTGCTTCCTTCCATTCTTTATATGAGCCTGAAAGTGCCCTTTTGGTTCGGAGGTACCTCACTTTTAATTGTAGTGGGGGTAGTGCTGGATACGGTGAAACAGATTGAATCACAGCTCTTAATGAGTCATTATGAAGGATTTCTGAAGAAGGGCAAGTTAAGGGGACGGTTGAGGTAATTAATAATTGGTAACCGTTCATCCCATGAGGCTAGAGGCTCGATCCTCGATGCTCGATGCTGGTAAAGGATCCAGTATCCAGGATCGAGCATCGAAGATCGAGCATCGAGTGGGTGTTTTTGTGCCTTACGGGCTGAACGCTTATAATAATTGTTAATTATTAAGAAGGATGAGACTAATACTTTTAGGCCCTCCAGGGTCAGGCAAGGGAACTCAAGCTAAGTTTTTGATGACCAGCCACGGTATCCCTCAGATATCTACCGGTGATATATTGAGGGAAGCCGTGGCTAAAGGCACCAAATTAGGCCAGGAAGCAAAGGCTTATATGGAAGAGGGAAAACTGGTGCCCGATAAGCTCATCGTAGATATTATTAGAGAGAGGTTAGTAAAACCGGATTGTAAGAAGGGTTTTATCCTTGACGGGTTCCCTCGGACCCAGGCCCAGGCCGAGGCCTTACGGACCACCCTGGCTGAGATGGGTATCTCACTTTCTGCCGTCCTTAACATTCAGGTGGATGAACCTACCCTGGTTAGAAGACTTTCCGGGAGAAGGATTTGTCGTGATTGTCAAACCCCCTACCATATAGATTTTTCTCCACCTAAGATTTCTAATAAGTGTGATAAATGCGATGGGGAACTCTACCAGAGGAAGGACGATAAAGAAGAAGTAATTAAAAATCGACTGAAGGTCTATCTTGATCAAACAGAACCACTAATCAAGTATTATAAAGACCTGAGCGGGGTGCTTAAAGATATAGATGGAAAGGGAGAGATCGAGGAGATCTTTGATCGAATCGTAAGCGTCCTGAAATGATTCACATAAGGTCTCCAAAAGAATTGGCTAAAATGCGGCGTGGGGGCCGACTGGTAGCCGAGACCTTACAAATGCTGACCAAGTTGGTTAGACCGGGGATTAAAACCCTGGAATTAGATCGGGCCGCTTATGAGTTTATCACCTCACGGGGAGCAAAACCGGCCTTTTTGGGATATCGAGGGTTTCCGGCCAGTATCTGTACCTCCGTTAATTGCCAGGTAGTTCATGGAATTCCGGGTCAATATAGGCTTAAAGAAGGAGATATTATTGGAGTTGATCTGGGTGTAATTTGGGAAGGTTATTGTACCGATGCCGCTATTACTATTCCGATATGTGAAGTAACTCCTGAGACCTCGAGATTATTGGAAGTGGCTTTCGACGCCTTAAAGGCGGCGATGTCTGAGGCCAGGTCAGGCAAGCGAGTGCAAGACATCTCCTTTGCTATTCAATCTACGGCGGAAGCAGAAGGATTTTTCGCGACAAAAGATTTCGTCGGCCACGGTATTGGCAAAAAGATACATGAAGAACCTCAAATACCAAATATCGGCCAGCCAGGGAAGGGGCCGCGTCTTAAACCCGGGATGGTATTATGTCCGGAACCAATGATAAATGCGGGCACAGGAGAGACGGAAGTCCTGGCAGATGGGTGGACAGCCGTAACTAAAGATAGAAGCCTGTCAGCTCACTTTGAACATACTATTGTGGTGACTGAGGGTGAGCCGGAAATACTAACCATATAATTAACGTAACTATTCAGGCAGATAGGCTGAAGGCTTTTAGAAATAAATGCGGAGAGCAGATGATTGCACGTCAGCCTTCAGCCTTCAGTCTTCAGCCTTCAGCCTTCAGTCTTCAGCCTATCTACCTGAATAAATTGTTAATGGGGTGCTAAATGGCTAAGAAGGAAGAGGCAATCCGGGTAGAGGGAACAGTGGTTGAAGCCTTGCCGAATACCAATTTTAAGGTAGAATTGGAGAATGGACATAAGGTCTTAGCCCATATATCCGGGAAGATGAGAATGCATTTTATCAGGATATTGCCTGGAGACAAGGTGACAGTGGAGCTTTCTCCTTATGATCTCACCAGGGGGAGAATTATCTATCGGGCTAAATAATCAGAAGACAGAAATCAGAGGACAGATGACAGACATCTATATTTGAAACTTCGCCTTGTTCATCGTTTGGGCTATTTACCGACTTCAGCGAAAGGAGATGTATCATGGCCACCGACGAGCTATGGAGAGAATACGATTATCTCTTCAAACTGGAACAAAAGCTTAACAAGACTCGATGGACGGTATTTGTTGCCTTCTTATCGGTTAGCTTTATCGTCGCGTGCCTTGTTCTCAAGGAGATGGCTACGCTTGGGCCGTTGTTTGGAAAGTGTGGTATGACATTCGGGTGGCTCGTTTTCATGGCGGGCTTCTACCATTACTGGTGGTTTCATAGGAGAGCACATGAACTCCGGAACCGTATGTGCGAACTCGAGAAAAAGCTTGCCATCAGTGTATTCATAATCCGCACGAATAGACCACAACTGTGGGGTATGAAGATTTACTACCACTGGGCGGTGGACACTATGGCCATTGCTTACACCTTCATACTGATAATCCTCTTGGTGCGGTAGCCGGAGGGTACGATATTGAGCGCCAGCTAACAACCGGTTGCAGTGGACGGCCTTTGGCCGCCGCTGAACCGTAGCGATGAACAAGGCTGGTAAGTTGAATTGAGGTTTTAGAAATGAAAGTCAGGGCATCGGTTAAAAAGATATGTGAGAAATGCAAGATCATCAAAAGAAAAGGGATAGTGCGGGTTATCTGTGCTAACCCCAGACATAAACAGAGGCAAGGGTAATAATTATCAATTGATAATTGGCCATATCGCAAAACTCGCCCAGAAGTCACTTTGTCTGGTGTCTGGCGGTTATCAGACTACCAAACACCAAAGACAAGTGGCCGGGGTGACTTTGGCGGTAGGGCGATAATTGATAATGGTCAATTACTAATTGTTAATGGAGAAGAGGGGGGTGTGGTTTAGTTGGCCAGAATTGTGGGCGTAGATTTGCCGCGTGATAAGCGAGTTGAAGTAGCTTTAAGCTATATCTATGGCATCGGTATGTCCTCTTCCAGGAAAATTATTGGTATGGCTAACATTAATCCTGATACTCGGGTCCGGGATTTGACGGAAGAAGAAGTGACCAGGCTGAGGAATGTTATTGAGAAGAATTTTAAAGTGGAAGGTGATCTGCGAAGAGAGGTAACGCAGAATATAAAGAGACTTATGGATATAGGCTGTTATCGTGGGCTGAGACATCGTAGGGGTTTGCCGGTGAGGGGACAACGGACCCATACTAATGCCAGGACCAGAAAGGGCCCCAAAAGGATTATGGTAGGCAGAAAGAAAGGAAAGACGTAAAAATGGCTAAAAAAAGTTCTAAGAAGGCAGGGGGTAAGAAAAACATAAGAGTCGGGGTGGCTCACATACAATCTACTTTTAATAATACTATTGTTACCATTACTGATCAGATAGGTAATGCCTTGACGTGGGCTAGCGCGGGGACGGTGGGCTTTAAAGGTTCACGGAAATCGACACCTTTTGCGGCTCAAATGGCGGCTGAGGTAGCCGGAAAAAAGGCAAAGGATCAGGGGATGGAAGAGATTTCCGTTTATGTAACCGGTCCGGGAGCAGGGAGAGAATCAGCTATCCGGTCTCTTCAAGCCACTGGCCTGGAGGTCAAATTAATTAAGGATGTGACCCCTATTCCTCATAATGGTTGTCGGCCCAGAAAGCGGAGAAGGGTATAGTAAAAGGAGGGAGTTACTAATGGCTCGATATAAGGGGCCGGTTTGTAGGCTTTGCCGTCGGGAAGGTTCTAAACTGTTTTTGAAGGGCGAAAGGTGCCTTACTGAGGAATGCAGTATTACCAAGCGTAATTATGTTCCTGGATTCAAAGGTCAGGATAAGCGTCGTAAGATTTCCGAGTATGGAATCCAGCTTCGAGAAAAACAAAAAATAAAAAGAACCTATGGAATTTTGGAGCGGCAGTTTAGAAACTATTTTTATAAGGCCGAACGACAGCCTGGTATGACCGGCCAAAATCTTATCTTTCTTTTAGAACGAAGGCTGGATAATGTTATTTATAGGTTAGGATGGGCGTCCTCCAGAGCCCAGGCGCGACAGTTGGTTGAACACGGCCATTTTCTGGTTAACGGTAAAAAGGTAGATATTCCCTCTTTTATGGTTAAACCTGATGATGAGTTGGGGGTCTACCCACGAGACAGGAGTAAAAAACTAATAAAGGAATCGGTGGCCAGGCGGGCTAAAAAGGGAATTTCTGCCTGGTTAGAGGTCAATCCGGAGAATTTAACGGGTCGGTTTGTCAGAATCCCTGAAAGAGAAGAGATCGACCTTGAGGCCAATGAATCTTTGGTGGTGGAGCTTTATTCTAAGTAATTAACAATTATCGTAACCGTTCATCACATGATGCTCGATGCTCGATCCTGGATGCTCGATGCTCGATGACGGGATCCTTTTTTATCATCGAGGATCGAGCTTCGAGGATCGAGTTGGTGTCCTTGTGCCTGAGGGGCTGAACGTTTACCAATTATTAATTCAGCTGGGCGAAAGTTTCGGGGTGGTTTCAGGAGGGTTGGAGGATTCATCACTTGAATCCTCCAACCCTTGACCCCTATCTGACTTCAAACCAGGCAGGAATTTACGCCGGGCTGTATTAATGGTTAATTACCAGTATTGGAGGGAAATAGTGGTATGGGTGCAATACTATCCAGCAAGAGAGGGATAAAAGATATTGCTAAACTAAAGCGAGTAGATTACGAGGAAGCGACTCTAACTAATACTTACGGAAGATTCTTTGCCGGTCCTTTCGAAAAAGGCTTAGCCATTACTATTGGTAATAGTATCCGAAGGATGCTTCTTTCATCATTAACCGGAGCAGCTGTGACCTCAGTGAAGATAGCCGGTGCCCTCCATGAATTCTCGACCCTGCCGGGGGTAGTGGAAGATATAACTGATATTATCCTTAATTTGAAGGGACTGGTGGTCAAATTACATAATAGTAGCGGGCCTAAGACGATGCGTTTGGAGGTAGAGAGAGAGGGAGAGGTAACAGCCGCCGACATAGATGCCCCAGCTCAGGTAGAGATTTTAAATCCGGATCATCATATCGCTACGCTTAATTCAGAAGGGACAAAATTGGAGATGGAAATAGAAGTTGATACCGGAATTGGTTATGTCCCAGCGGAAATAAATAAGCAAGATAATCAGTCTGTTGGAGTTATACCCATAGATTCTTTCTTTTCTCCGGTAAAGAAGGTTAAATATGAAATCGAGGACGTCCGGGTAGAACATGTGACTGATTATGAGCGTCTTATTATAGAAGTTTGGACTAATGGCAGTATGGTTCCTCGGGATGCCCTGGCCTACGCCGCTAAACATCTCAAAGATAATCTGGCTATTTTTATCAACTTTGAAGAGGGCGTAATAGAAGAACCGGAGACAGAAGAAGATAAAGAACGGGAGAGACTTAAGGCCATTTTGAGAATACCTGTCGAGGAATTGGAACTCTCTGTTCGTTCGGCTAATTGTCTAAGGAGCGATAATATTCGGACCCTGGGAGAGATGGCTATGAAAACAGAGCAAGATATGTTGAAGACCAGGAATTTTGGAAAAAAATCTTTATTGGAAATTAAGGAGAAATTGGCCGCTTATGGCCTTCATTTGGGTATGGAAGGTATTGAAGAATTAATGAAGGAAGATGAGGAAGAGAAGTAATGCGCCACTTAAAAAAAGGAAAGAAATTAGGACGAACTGTTTCCCACCGGAAGGCAATGCTTTCTAATTTAACCACCTCTCTCTTCAGACATGGCAGGATTACTACCACCGAAGCTAAGGCTAAGGAGCTGGTCAAAGTAGCCAGCCGGGTGATAACTACGGCTAAGGGGGAAGATCCTCTACATGCCAGACGTCAAGTCGTAAAGCTGATTAAGGATAAAGAAATAGTAAAGACTCTTTTTGACGATATTGCGCCCAGGTTTAAAGACAGGCCAGGGGGATATATTCGTGTTTTAAGAGCCGGCCAACGACAAGGAGATGCGGCCCAGTTAGCCATAGTTGAGTTGGTAGAAGAAGCCTATGAAGTTTAAGGCATTATTTCGTAAATACGCTCAACTCGCTTTCGACTACGTTCAGCCAACTTCCGCGCCTCGGCGTAAGATATGTATTTCTAACCTCTCCGCCAAACGCCGGGCTTCTGTGCTCCCGGGCGTTTACCTTCCGCCAGCTACCTAACAGTCAATGTATTTCTTTTTCATGCCGATTCTCCTTTCTATAACACATTGCTATCATATTAGAGATATCGACATAATTGCCTAATAACTAAATCAAAGGTCATGGAAAAATTTCGACCTGTACGGTTAAGGTTGTAGACTACTACTGACGCTGAAAGCGTCAAATTTTAAATAGCCGTAGGTGCAAGCTACGGAAGATAAATACATCCGCAACGCTCGACCCTGCAAGGGTCGAATTATCCATCACATAGAATTCAACCCTTTCAGGGTTGAGCTGTGGTAGATGCTTCGTTTCCGCAGGTTTTACCTGTGGTTATGTAAAATTCAAACCTTTCAGGTTTGAGGAGAATTGCTTGTAATTCCTAACCGTACGGGTCGAAATTTTTCGACCTGTGAAATAGGTTTATACAAATATCCCCCAATTAGGGTAAGAAAGAGAATAAACAGATCGCTCCTCTGGAGCTAATTTGTTATGAGAGATATATTCTACAAACATGTCGCTCCTCTGGAGCTAACCTGAATAAAGCTCCGTAGGAGAGCAATCTGTTTGTAGTATTTCGCAAAAGCAATATATTTGCAGCTCCGTAGGAGCGACCTGTTTTTAGTAGTAGAGCTTGAATATCTATGTCTATGGGAAGTTTCTTGCATTTTATTTAAATCTATTTCACAGGTCGAAATTTTTCTTCACGGGTAACCGTTCATCCCATGAGGCTGAACGCTTACCTTCACGGCTGACGCATAAATTACCGAATATTAATGTCAAGGTCAAAAACTATGTCCATCTATAAAACCAGGGCCATTGTTTTAAGAACCAGGGAGTTAGGCGAGACAAGCCGGATTATTAGGCTGTATTCTCTTAGGTATGGTAAGATAGATGCTGTAGCTAAAGGAATCAGGAACTTGACTTCCCGTTTTGGGGCGAGACTGGAGCCTTTTACCCTGGTCGATCTGGTCCTTTGGGGAGATGTAGAAAAAGAAGGACTCCAGATCATTACCCAGGCCCAAATTATTAATTCACATCAAGCCCTGCGTGAAGACCTCGACCGGATAGCTATCAGCTCCTTTCTGGTCGAGTTAGTAGAATCCCTGGTTGAAGGAGGCAGTGAGGCGAATATCTTTTATCTCCTTGAAAACTTCCTTTACGCCTTAGAGACCAGAATCTCTCCCCTGTTTATTTACGCCTTTTTGCTTAAATTACTTTCCTTGCTTGGCCTTAAGCCCCATCTAAAAGACTGTCTAAATTGTCACGGCCAAGTAGAGACCAGGGTCGTATTTTCTGCCGCCGAGGGAGGAATTTTCTGCCTTTCCTGTGCTCCACCCCGAGGAGTAATCACTATTTCAGCCGGAACCCTGGCGCTGGCCAAACAGCTTTTGGCCCTTCCCCCCTTAAAGATAGACCAAATAAGGCCTTCCCCCCCTCTCTTGCTCGAGCTGAAATCAATGATTCTTGACCATTTATTGGCTCAGCATCTGCCGAGGCATCTGAAAAGCTTGAAGTTCCTTATTATTCCTTGAGCGCCCCCATGCGGATGCCTTTAACAAAGAATCCTTGAAAGGCAAAAAAGATAATCATCATCGGCACGGCCGCCACGACTGCTCCAGCCATAAGCAGGCCATAGTCTAACACCTGTTTACTTTGCAGGGTGGCCAGACCGACAGGGAGGGTATAGCGAGAGGCTGAATTAAGGACAATCAGCGGCCAGAGGAAGGCATTCCAGTAAGTGATAAAAGTAAAAATCCCCAAAGCTCCTAAGACCGGTTTCGAGAGAGGCAGTATAATATGCCGGTAAATACCGGCTTCTGAGCAGCCGTCCATTCTGGCGGCATCTTCCAGGTCCCGCGGTAGGCCTTCCATATACTGCTTCATCAGGAATATTCCGAAAGGACCGGCCAAACCGGGTAAAATAACCGCCCAGAGAGAATCAAGCAGATGCAGTTTGCTCATCATTAAATAAAGAGGCACTACTATCACCTGTCCCGGAATCATCATTAAAGATATAATCGCCCAGAAGAGGATGGTCTTGCCAGGAAAATCCTTGCGGGCAAAGGCATAGCCGGCCAGGGAATCAAAGAGAAGGTGAAAAAAGGTGACGGCCAGGCTGATTAAAGTAGAGTTAAAAAGCCAGCGCAATATCTCGGAATGGCTGAAGAGGTCTTTAAAGTTCATCCAGGTGTAGTCCCGGCCAAGTAAATCAGGGGGCACCTGGGTGATACTCTCCGGATGAGTAAAGGCCGTGACAAACATCCAGACCAGGGGAAAAAGAAAAATGGCTGCTCCGGCAAACAATAAGGCGTAAAGGCCGATTTCGAGTTTCGAG
The DNA here is from genome assembly GCA_040753085.1 of bacterium. NCBI lineage: Bacteria > bacterium. The sequence continues at coordinate 56,976 of JBFMHI010000002.1, forward strand.
TTGGGGGCAGCCGCTTGCGGGTCGTCGAGTTTCGGGTTCATTTAATGCTCTCTTTTGGTCCAGAAGATACAAAGTTTTGCCGGTTGCGCGCCTCGAAAGCTCGGTTGATAATTTAACCCTCTGCGCCTCGCCGCCGGAAAGGGTTGTCGGGGGTTGGCCGAGCTTGATGTATCCGAGGCCAACGTCATAAAGGGTCTGGACGATTTTTTAATCTCTACTGTTCCATATTGGGTAGCAGACAATATTATCCTCCTTTATCTTAAGTTCGTATTGTCAACCTAAGTTTTGCACGAAATCGAATTTATCGTCTTTCTTTTTTTATAAGCCACAGATTTACACGGATGAACACAGATAAAAACTAACTCTCTACAAGAATTTGTTCTTGTGATTTTTGTGAGAATCAATGAACATTCTTCTTTAGCATAACTTCTTTCACTGGAACAGGGTAAGCACTGATGACATCATCCATCGTTGTAATGATCAGACCGTGCGCCAATGCTTGGCAAATTAGCATACGGTCAAACGGATCACGGTGAATCGATGGCAGATTGGCAAGTTTACACACGCTGGCTTCATCGAGCGACAAGCTGGCAATTTGATGCTGTTGGCGCTGAATGGGGAGATAAACATCGGGTGGTTGAGGTAATGGCAATTTGCCAAGGTGATACTTGACCGTGGCCTCCCACAGAGATACCACGCTCAAATAGACCTCATTACTCAAGTCACGAATCGCATCACGCATACCAGCCGATAGGCGTCTGTCTGCGCTGATAAACCAAAGGAAGATCTGGGTATCTAGTAAGTGCTTCATCTTCCCTCGAACTCTTGAATGACATGTTCTGGCAACGGAGCATCAAAATCGTCTGGTGCACTAAATTCCCCAACACACAATCCAAAAGGGCGTAAGAGTTCAGCCGGCGGAGCAATTGGCCTGATTTCTGCCAATGGCCTACCAGCCTTGACAATCACGAAAGTCTCGCCACCTTCCACACGTTGGAGGTAGGCCGGCAAATCCTGCTTTATTTCGTCCACATTGACCTGGACCGTATCAGTACTGATCACAGACATTTCAGTTCAATCCTCCGATTCGTCTTCAGCGGCGCGGCATCGCGGTAGGACGGCCAGTTACCCGACCGCCCCCGCACAGATCCCGGCGTGCAGTTTTGCCGCATCGGGCTCTTCAGTTATCCTCGCTTCCGCCTTCGGCCCTTGGGCCTTCTTCGCTATTCCCTGCAAGAAGGTGGATAAGCCTTAGTGCAGGTTATTGACTCAAAATCCGAAACTCGAAACCCGAAACGCGGAACTTAATGTGGCGGTATATGTGCGGTGGAAATGACACTGTAAATCGGCCCGGCCGGCGTTAACTGGCTCTTCATTAAATTGATCTTAGTCACCGGCATTTTAATAGAAACAACCTTTAGTGAACTCATTATTTCAGCCAATTTGTCTCTATTATCTATTTCTTTTACCCGGCCGAGGGTGATGTGAGAGACAAATTCTTTGTCCTCCTTTGGCACCCCTATACTGAATAATCGGCGATCCAATTCCTGAGCCAGTTGTTTCAGTCTCTCCCGCGGGTCTTTTATCCCTACCCAGACTATTCTTGGCTTTTTAAGAGACGGGAAAGCCCCTAAGGCATCCAGAGATATCTCGAACCATTCTTTTCTCTGAGCGGTTTCCTGAATGATCTTCGTCACAGACTTGAGATTGTTCCTGGGAATATTTCCCATGAATTTCAAAGTGAGATGGATAGAATCCGGCTCAACCCACTTTACTTTTGCTACAGCCTTTTTTAGCCGCTCCTGAACACTAATTAATTCTTCTTTTATCTCCGGGGTAATGGGAATGGCAATAAAGCATCTGATATCAGCATCACTCATAGGTTCATATCTCGTAACTACTCAGGTAGATAGGCTGTCCCTAAAAGCCTTCCAACTTCAGTTTATTTACCTGAGTAGTTACCATATCTCCTTGGATTACTCCTTCTATCAACCTAAAGGCTTCAGCGGCTGTTTGATTCTTGATCTCTATTCGCTCACCAGTGAAATTAAACTTCCTTATAGTAACTTTTCCTTTAAAGGAAAGGGCGATGTAGACCAGACCAACCGGTTTTTCTTTAGTCCCTCCTGAGGGCCCGGCGATACCGGTCACCCCTAAGCCCACATCGGTCTTCAATAGCCGGGCTATCCCAAGGGCCATCGCTCTGGCTGTCTCCCGGCTCACGGCTCCGAACCGCTGAATTACCTCAGGGTTAACACCCAGAATTTTCATTTTGACCTCGTTACTATAGGCCACCACCCCCCCTATAAAGTAATTCGAACTGCCCGGAACATTGGTAAATTGATGCGAGATTAAACCACCGCTGCATGATTCAGCTATCCCGATGGTTAATTGTCGCTCACTTAGAATCTGGCTGACACGCCTTGCGATTGCGGATGGCGGATTTTTCATTTTGGATTCCAGATGTTACATTCTGCTCCTTACTTCTTTCCTAGTAAAAACCCGGTTGATTACCTCCCCTTTTTTCCCCAGCGGGGGTAAGACTCGACCATTCCATCTAAGGATTAAGTTGCCGGCATCGCCAACGGTTATCTCTATCCTGTCAAACGCTTCCCATCTCACAGTCTGTCCCGGAGTAAGTGTCTCTTCCTCTTCTTCACCGTCCAGGGAAACCAGAACCCAAACTTCCTTCAGGATTTCGGCTTCCAAGACCAACATTTTCGGATTATAATCCTGCCTATCAGCGATCTGTTTCTCTTCAACAGCTTGAGCTTCCAAGGCCGTTGAAGTTTCACGGGTATCTATTAATTCTGTTGAAGTAAACGTCAAGAATTCAGGCGTATCGGTTGATTCTTCAGGCGCAAGTGATTCCTCCGAGAGCGGTTTTTTCTGAAAGATATCCCTTTCTGTCTCTACGGATTGAGTGGCCGGGGTGATGTCCTTCTCTCCTTCCATAAATTGGGCTAAAGAAAACCAGAGGATAGCTCCCAAAACAAGAATTGAGAAGCCAAACAGCACATCCTTTCGTCCACCTGAAGAAACAGCATCAGCCTCTCGCTGCCGAGGGAGAGGGACAGCCTTTTTAGTCACATGCGGATGAGAGGATATCTCCTCTTTCAATAGGCGATTCATTTCCTCAGGGTCAAGGCCAAGAAAGGCACAGTATTTCCGTAAAAATCCGTAGAGGTAAGTTTCCCCAGGAATCAGATCATAGGCCTCATTTTCCAGGGCCTTCAGATGCTTTTGGTTAATATGTGTTTCTCTGGCGGCCTCTTCCAGTGAAATTTCTTTTTCTTCCCGTTTGGCCTGCAGGATTTCGCCTAAAGACATGTTTACCCCCTTTATCTATTACCCAATATATCATAGATATAATCTTATTTCAAGACATTTTTATCTTGAGCCATCTGTGAAGAATGAAAATCTTGACTTCGCCCCTGATTTATGTTATGATAAGCGTTGAAAATGGAGAGCAGTGTCAAAAGATATACGGTAACCGTTCATCCCTCGATGCTGGATCCCCGATGCTCGATGCTCGAGCATCGGGGATCGAGTTTGTGCCTTAGTGGCTGAACGCTTACGAAATATGAAAGTGGATATGTTAGGCTCTTGTTTCTCTGGAAGGACAAGTGAAGATTAGGCCCTATGAAAGATTTCAATCTCTTACAGGTAAGCAGTATAATTTTACTCCTTTTGCTCTTCCTCCCTGGTTGCTGGACCAGGGATGAAGTAATGACCATCCGTCTTTGGGAATTCCCCCGCTGGCGTGAGGGGGATGAGCTGGACCGCTTTGTCTGGATCAAGCGTCAGATAGCCGAGTTTGAAGCGAGCCATCCTGGGGTCAAGATCGAGTTGACTGAGTTGACCTGGGATAGGGGCCAGGATAAGATCCGGATCGCCACCGCGGCCGGGTTGGGGCCGGACATTGTCTCCGGCAGTCTGCCGGTGGAATATATTGAAGCCGGAGTGATAGAACCAATAGATGATTATCTGGCTCTCGAGGATAAGAAAGATTACTACCCGGCCGGCTTCAGCGCCTATACCTATAAAGGCAAACACTGGGGCTGGCCATGGTTTCTGACCGGTCAGATGCTTTTTTTGAATCTGGATATATTTAAAGAACGGGGAGTGGAACCCCCACAGGGTCCCTGGACTTACGAAGAGTTTGCCGCTAAAATGAAGGCCATGACCTTTGATTCTGACGGAGATAAAAGGGTAGACACTTATGGCTTCGGCTTTACAGTCACTCCCGGCGCCACCGATATCTGGCCATTTCTTTATATGGATGGCGGCCGCGCCTTGAGTGATGATCTCACGCAATATACCTTTGATGAACCACCTGGCGTCTCCGGCCTGAGCCAACTGCGGGACCTGGTCCATACCTACCGGGTGTCTTTACCGGAGAGTGGTGGTCTGAAAACAACCGACCTCTGGCAGGCCTTTGCCAAGCAGAGACGGATTGCCTGCGCTCCCTGGGGTATTTGGGCCATCCCTGCCCTAAGGTTTGATGAGGCCCAAAAAGCGAAGGGATTAACGGAGGAGGATTTCTTTGACTTCACGGTGGTCGGTTATCCTATGGGCAAGAGCGGCCAACCTTTAACTTTCATTGGGGTAAGTGGGTTCATTGTCTTTAAACAGCCTGACCCTGCCAGGCGAGATATGTGCATAGAACTGGCTAAATCTCTTACCAGCGGTCAGAACCAGAAGGCTCTGGCTGCTTATGGGGTCTTTCCTACCCGCGTCTCAGCCGGGAATATTTATCCGGACGATCCCTATATGACTAAGGCGGCTAAAATCCTTCAGGATGGCCTAACTGTTCCGGCTCATCCTGATTGGGGTAAGATGGATGAGGTCATTCAGCGGCAGATCCAATTGGCTGTTTTGGGTGAAAAAAGTGCGGCTGCCGCCCTGACTGATGCCGGAGTAGAGGTTGAAGCTATCCTGTCTCAAAGGCTAAAGACCACTGCCGACTTGAAGGGCATTGGAGTCGGGGAAAAGGCGGGAAACTACCTCTATCTTTTTCTATTTCTGGCTGGAGCCTTGATACTCTGGTTAGGACTGAAGATGAGGGGCATAAAGGAATCCACCCGCTTTGCCTACCTAGCTATTTCCCCGGCGATGCTTATCTTTGCCGTTTTCCTGGCCTTTCCGGTCGGTCGGGCCTTTTTATTGGCCTTTCAGGAATACGAAATCGGCGGCCCTATCCTGGGGAATTGGGTCGGCGCCGACAACTTTCGGGCCTTAGCTAAAAATGAGGTCTTCTGGAAATCCCTGAAGAATACCCTGGTCTACACGGCCTTTACGGTCCCGATAAATGTCCTGATTGCCCTTATTCTGGCTAGCCTCATTCATCCCTTATCCGACCGCATGCGGACCTTTTTCCGGGCGGCCTATTATCTCCCCCATGTCACCTCAGTAGTGGTCATCTCCATGGTCTGGCGCTGGCTTTTTGATTACAACTACGGTCTCTTAAACCAGGTCCTTACCGGCCTGGGCCTTGAAGGCCTTCACTGGCTGACTGATGTTCACCTGGCCATGGGCAGCATCATTGGCTCCAGCCTGCTTTACACCCCTGGCGGCCCGATTATTATCTATCTGGCGGCTCTGGCGGCCATGCCTTCTTCCCTTCACGAAGCAGCCCTGATGGACGGGGCCGGGCCAATCCGCCGCTGGTGGCACATCACCCTCCCCCTGCTTCGACCCACTACCCTGTTTTTGTTAGTCACTACTTCCATCGCCTCCTTTCAGGTCTTTGCCCAGGTGCTCATTCTAACTGATGGCGGCCCTGGCTATGCCACTTCTGTCTTAGTTCACCGCATCTACACCACCGCCTTTAGAGACTTTGACTTCGGCCTCGCCTCAGCTATGGCCTTGATTCTTTTTGTAGTCATTATGACTATCTCTGCCATCCAATTTAAGATTTTCAGGAAAAAATGGGAGTAACTATTCAGCCACGGATTAACCCGGATTAGCACGGATAAAATAGAATGAGTTTAAAATAGGGAAAAATAACAGAGGACATTATCGGGAGGAGCATTTGAAGTTTACAATTTGGAAGAGAAAGAGTTGAATTTAAACGATTCATATTATTAAAAAAAATCAGTGTTTCATCCGTGTAAATCTGTGGCTGAATAGTTACTCGTGAACAAAGATTAGAGGGAAATCGAGGATCGAGCATCGAACATCGAGCATCGAGGATTATCGGGTGGCGGCGGGAGGCAGCGCTATGAAATACCTGGCGAATTTAATTTTCTTTGTCCTGATTTTACTCGCTGGCTGTGGAGAAAAGAAAGAGCCGCCCATTAAAATATTTGACCTTAAAAAGACTAATATTCAACAGAAGGTTATCCCAACTGGTGAACCGATTCCCTGGGATGAGTTAATTCATACCCTACCTTCCCCTTTGGAGGGATTTATAGAAAAATGGCAGCGGGAGGGAAGAACATTCAGTTCTAAGACGTGGAAGGTCTCAGAAGTTAAGGCAGGTTATACCTCCCCTGAGACCCCCCTCATTGAAGTAAAAATTACTGACTTTGCCTATATTTCTTCTTATCCTCTTTATAAAAACTGGCTTGAATTCAGAAAATCTGAAGAAAACTTTTCCGCTGGTTACCGGCTGGCCACGTGGATCAGGAATCATCCCGCTATTGAGGAATATTATTATCAAGGAGGCAAGGGCAGCTTAACCTTTATGATCGGTAAAAGATTCGCCGTCGAAATTAGAGGCGAGGGGATGAAAGCTCCGGCTATACTCTCCAAGTTCGCTAAGCAGATAGATATTGAGCAGTTAACTAAATGGGCTAAATCATTAGACAGTAGTCAGTCGAAATGAAGAAAACCACCCTCTTCCTTTTACTATCCCCCTGGCTTATTACCTTCAGTCTCTTCTGGGCCTATCCTATTTATCATTCCCTGATTCTGAGCTTTATGGATTATAACCCTCTTCGGCCTGAGACAGTCAGGTGGATCGGCCTGGATAACTACCAGGCCCTTATTTCTGACCCCACCTTTCGCATGGCCCTGCGCAATACCAGCTTCTTTGTCTTCGGGACAATTCCGATTACTACTATTCTGGCCCTTAGCCTGGCCCTCTTGATAAACAAACTTCCCCTCCAGGGTCTCTATCGGGCCGGATTCTTTATGCCTTCTATTATCTCGATAGTGGTTATTGCCCTGATCTTCAAAGGGTTATATGCCCCTAACGGTTATCTTAACTACTTTTTAAGTTTCTTCGGGATTAAGGCCCAAAGCTGGCTGGTAGATCCAAAACTGGCCCTGCCATCTATTATGGCGATGGATATATGGGAGGCGGTTGGTTACTATATGGTCCTTTTTCTGGCCGGACTTCAGACCATACCGTCTGAAGTTTACGAATCAGCTCATCTGGATGGGGCCGGAGCCTGGAGAAGGTTTTGGCATATCACCCTCCCCTATCTTCGACCTATGGTCCTCTTTGTGCTGGTCATAAATACTATTAGATCCTTTCAGATATTCACTGAAATATTTACCCTGACCAGAGGCGGCCCCTTAAAGAGCACCTATACTATTGTCTACTACCTTTATGAAGCTGGTTTTCACCATTTTACCGCCGGCTATGCCTCAGCCATAGCCTATCTTCTGTTTCTCATTATTCTTGGCTTTTCGCTGCTTCAGATGAAGGCCTTCAGGCTTGGTAAGGGAATAGCGGATTAACTCGAATCACGAATCACTCAGGTAGCTGAGAGGTGTCCACCCCAGCGGAGCTTTGTTTTCAAGACCTGGTAAAAACTCCTGGCCTCGGGCTTGACTAAATAAATACACTCTTTGGCCTTTCCGGCGGTGATTCTGTCGCCTGACTTTAATGGATAGCCTGACTGGCCATCCTGGGTGAGCATCATCTCTCCTCGCGGTCCGGAGGAGACAACCAGGGATATCTCCTCATCAGGGCCAATGATGACAGGTCGCAGGGCCAGGGTATGAGGGCAAATAGGCGTGGCCATCAAGACCTCTAATCCGGGATTCAAGATTGGCCCACCAGCCGAGAGGGAGTAAGCCGTAGAGCCGGTGGGGGTGGCCAGGATCATCCCGTCGGCTTCAAAGTTGGCTACTAATTCATCAGCAATAAAGAGGGTAATGTTGATAGACCTGGCTAATGCCCCGCAGGTGATGACCACATCGTTTAAGGCCTTAAAGGCGGCGGCTTCAGTTCCTTCTCTCTCCACCTTCGCCTCCAGCATCATCCTGGGCTCCAGTTCAAAGCGGTGGGCTAAGATGGACTCGATGGCAGGAAAAAGTTCCTCCTGGGTTACTTCGGTTAGAAAACCCAGGCTGCCTAAATTCACCGCCAGAATAGGCACGCCTTCAGGCCAGGCCAGTTGGGCCGTGTGAAGAAGGGTGCCATCTCCGCCCAGGGCGATAAGTAGGTCGGCCTCAGCTCCCAAATTAGCTGAAACAGAAATGGCTTTCTTGGCCAGGTCTAAAGACGCCCCTGGTTCGATAAGGGCCTTAATGTCCTTCTTATCCAGCCAGTCAATCAATTTAGAGGCCACTACTGCCGCCCCTGGCCGGTAAGGATTGACTACCAAACCTATCTTCTTTATGGCGGATGGCGCACCCACTTTGTGGGTAGCCGGGATTGCGGATTGCGGATTGCGGATTGCGGATTGTTTCATCAGAAAAACTCCCTAATATGGATGCTGGATGCTCGATACTCGATACTCGATACTCGATGCTCGAGCCTCGAGTATCGAGTATCGAGTATAGAGCATCGAGGATGGCGTTACGCCTCCCCCAGGTAGGCCCTTTTGACCTGCTCATTATTAAGGAACCATTTTGCCTGGCCGGAAAGGGTAATTCGGCCTGTCTCCAGGACATATCCCCGGTTGGCTAATTTTAAGGCCATATGGGCGTTCTGCTCTACCAGGAAAATAGTCACGCCCTCTTTATTTATTTCTTCAAGAATAGTGAAAATCTGCTGAACCAGTTTGGGGGCCAGCCCCAGAGAAGGCTCATCCAGCAGGAGGAGTTTAGGCCTGGCCATCAATCCCCGGCCAATAGCCAGTATCTGCTGTTCTCCGCCGCTTAGGGTTCCGGCTATCTGTTTCCTTCGCTCCTTAAGGATAGGAAAGAGATTAAAGACCCTGTCCATATCAGCTTTAATCCGCCCTTTATCCTGATTGAGGTAAACGCCTATCTCCAGGTTTTCTATGACGGTCATATCGGAGAAAAGCCGGCGACCTTCGGGAACCTGGCAGATGCCAAGTTTCACAATCTCAGTCGTAGGCAGCCGGGTGATATCTTTACCCTGAAATTCGATCAGCCCGGTTCTTTTTTCTACTACCCCGCAAATAGTATTAAGGGTGGTCGACTTTCCGGCCCCGTTAGATCCAATCAGGGTAACGATCTCCCCTTCAGCTATTTGAAGAGATATCTCTCTCAAGACCTGACGATGACCGTAAAAAGCCGATACCAAATCGAGTTTGAGCATAAGTTTAATAGATAGTAACTATTCAGCCACACAGATTTAAACACTGATTTTTTGTAACCGTTCAGCCACCAAGGCACGAAGACACGAAGGGAAAAAAATATGTGTCTTAGAGAGCAGTAGAGCCATAGAGCAGCCGTTCTGGAACTTTCAGAAAAATCTCTAACTACTGCTCTGCTGCTCTACTGCTCTATTTTTGTGTCTTTGTGTCTTTGTGGCTGAACACTTACGACCTGTGAAATAGGTTTAAATAAAATGCAAGAAATTTCCCATAGACATAGATATTCAAGCTCTACTCCTACTAAAAACAGGTCGCTCCTACGGAGCTGCAAATATATGCTTTTGCGAAATACTACAAACAGATTGCTCCTACGGAGCTTTATTCAGGTTAGCTCCAGAGGAGCGACATGTTTGTAGAATATATCTCTCATAACAAATTAGCTCCAGAGGAGCGATCTGTTTATTCTCTTTCTTACCCTAATTGGGGGATATTTGTATAAACCTATTTCACAGGTCGAACACTTACAACTCATTCTATTTTATCCGTGCTAATCCGTGTTAATCAGTGGCTGAATAGTTACGTTAGAGATATCTCGAAAGAAAATCAAGGATTTTTGGGAAAAGAATCCGGGCTTCCCTAATAAAGTCTTTAATTCTATCATAAATAATATCTAAATATTCATGAGCTAAAATATTTCTTAATCTCGCAAAACTTGAAAGTTTTTTCGCCTCTTCTTCTTTAAATCCCATAAAAAATCCAAAATTTGATAAAGATTGTTCATAAGTTTTGGGTATTTCTTTTTTTTCTGAAGCCAGAATAATCTTGGCAATATCAATGGTAGCATTAACTATATTCTCAGTCCACCTTTCAATATTCCTCCTTTTTACCTTATCTTCTTGATATTCTCGAAAGGTTAGACTCTCGAATCCTTTAATTTCTTGAAACTCACTTTCTAAAAACTGTATTCTCTCCATCAAACGCACTTTATCCTCAGGAATTAAGGAGCTACTTCTTGAATAAATCCTCCAGTAATCTCTTACAAATTCATAAAAATCTTCGGCTTCAAGCGTTGCTGTTAAATATGTATCCAAGTACAAGTATCTATCTTTAATAACAAGCGGGATACCTGTTTTAAAGACATTAGAAATCAAAGTTGGAGGAACATTATTAAGCAATACTAAATCAATTTCTTTTTCCATAATTTTACATATTTCACTCCAAATTTTATCCTCCTCTTTTATATCTCTTAGATACACCCCGATATCTACATCCGAATCTTCCCCCGCAAATCCTTTAACTGAGGAGCCAAAAATAAAAGATAAAGCTACATTTTCATTTTCTTTAAAATACTTCTCCAATCTTTCTAATTTATCTTTTTCCATTTTTTGTCTCCTGATAATTCAGCAATGTCTTCCGTTCTGCCATTACCATCCACACAGTATATACAGGTGTTATAGTTATGTCAACTACTTTCCGAGTACAGATGATGGCTATCTACTTATAGAGAGAAGCGAGCTATTTGCTATATGCCACTTATCTGGCATCCGCATCACTTGCTCTGCTACCCTATCTGCCTCCTGTTCGTAAGTATCATTTAGTTTGCCGATTTTCAGTTTTGCATGAATAACTCCCGCTTTGAACAATCTTTGCACTGCCTGATTGCCGAGGGTTCTCTGAAGGAGGGGTCGTCTTGATTCACCCACGACAGCGGGTAATGGCCTCCAGGTGTAAACTTAATTGTCCAATTATTCGACTTTTTGGGTCTCTACCCTCATAAAAAGGATATCTCTGGACACCACGGTGAGAGAAATCGAAGAAGTCTGTAATAAGAAAACATTATTAGTATGACACCTGTTCGTCATACTAATTTCAATCCACACTTATTAACCACCTTTTGCCAGGGGAAGCCAGGATGTATATCAGATTTATCCGGCCGTAGATGGTGATGCCCAAGAATACCTGTAAATTGCCGATAGCTATCATCTGCCTCAAAATGATTAGCTGGTGTCTGCCTGGGAATCTTAAATTGTTCGCAGAGTAGATTAATTAATCCAATCACAGATGAAATCTGGGCATCAGAGTATGCATCAAAAAATCGGTATCCTCTCCATACCACCCCATAATCATAATAGGCTTGGGTAAATAATGTTCGCTCTGAGACCTTGCCAAAGCAATAGAGTTTGCCCTCTCTTTGAATTAAACCACCTTCACTGGCAATCTCAATCCCAATGCTTCGTTTATCCACAATACCACCACTCCCTTTAAGTCCCAGATGGAATGCCCAGTATTTAGGGTCAAAGACTTCATAGACGACACCATCCCTTTCTACAACATAAGCAGTAGCAATTCGACCAGGGTCTGTCTTCCAGTAATTGATGGTGCTCAAGGCTGTTCCCCCTACTGTGTGATGCAAGACAATTAAATCTTTTGCTGTTTCGGTGGCACAATAATCCTTAGTTTCGAGAAGAACTGTCCGGTTGATATTTAGTTTGTAGTCTGGCGAAGGGGTAAATAATATCTTCCAGGTTATTGGGCCAACAATACCATCAATAGTAAGATTTTTTTCCTTCTGAAATGATTTAACTGCCGATGCTGTTCCTTCTCCGAAATCTCCATCTATTATTCCCTGATAATACCCTAATGCCTTAAGTCTTTCCTGAATCTCCTTTACCTCTTTCCCTTTTGAACCAAGTTTGTAAACTGCCATTATCTAAACCCTCCTTTAATTAAAGGTAACTATTCAGCCACCAAGCTCTCTTCCTTCTCTATCTATCTGTATTGCTCCAGGAAGCCCTTCTTAAATTCCGGAAACCGATCTTCCCTGATGGCCTCTCTCGCCTGTCTCATCAGATTCACCATAAAATAGATATTATGCAGGGTATTGAGCCTCATACCCAGGATTTCACCGCAATTAATCAGATGTCTGATATAGGCCCTGGAATAATGGCGACAGGCATAACAGTCACACTTGGGATCAAGGGGAGACAGGTCTCTGGCATATTCGGCATTTCTGATGACCACTATCCCCTGCGAGGTAAAGACACTGCCGGTTCTGGCATGTCTGGTGGGCATGACACAGTCGAACATATCTACCCCGCTTTCAATAGCCGTCAGCAAATCTTCAGGAGGTCCAACCCCCATCAAATATCTGGGCTTCTCTACCGGAAGGAGCGGAGCGATATAACCCACCACCTCATAAAGCAGGCTCTTAGGTTCACCCACACTCAAGCCGCCTAAGGCATAGCCGGAAAAATCCAGCTCCAGTAAATCCTCAAGGCTGCGCTGGCGGAGTTCGGGATAAACACTCCCCTGCACAATCCCAAAGAGAGAAGAAGTTTCGAGTAAATGGGAATAGGTTTCTTTTGATCTTTTCGCCCAGAGGCTTGTCCGTTCCACCGCTTGGCGGGCGTGGTCATAAGTGCAAGGATAAGGAGCGCATTCATCCAGGGGCATAATGATGTCTGAACCTAATTCCCATTGAAATTCAACCACATATTCAGGGGTAAGCAGATGGTAAGCGCCATCAATATGGGATTGAAATTTGGCCCCTTCATCGGTCACCTTTCGAAGCCGGCCTAGGCTGAATATCTGATACCCCCCGCTGTCGGTCAGGATAGGTCTATCCCAGTGCATAAAGGAATGCAACCCGCCGCAGAGGCTAATGATCTCGCGACCAGGGCGGAGAAAGAGATGATAGGTGTTGGACAAAATAATCTCTACCCCCATACCGGCAAGCTCTTCCGGACTGGCGCTTTTGACCGTGGCCTGGGTGCCGACAGGCATAAAGACAGGCGTCTCTATCACTCCCCTGGAGGTGGTTATCCGTCCTGCCCTGGCTTCACTTTGGCTGGATTTTTTGGTAACTTCAAACCCCATTTCCCTCTACAGTTTCCACGCGGTTTCTTCCCGAGTCTTTTGCCTGGTATAAACCCCGGTCGGCCCTTTTTATTATCGTCTCTTCGTTGTCTTGAAGTCCGAAAGTAGAGACCCCAAGACTTATCGTTACCTTATAGGTGTTATTTTCGTCTGCAACTAAATGTTTTTCCACATTTTTTCGTATCTTCTCGGCCACAAGTAATCCATCTTTTAAGGCAGAACCCCTCAAAAGGATTATCATTTCTTCTCCACCGTATCTGGCCACCACATCTGAGGAGCGCACCGAGGCTTTTGAAGCCTTGCCCACTTCTTTTAGCACTAAATCTCCTACCTGGTGTCCATAGGTATCATTAAAACGTTTAAAGTGGTCAATGTCAGTCATAACTACGCAGAATCTTTTATCAGGGTCGCCTCTGGCCATAAGACACTCAGTATGCAGAACGGCCTTAAAATGTCTTATATTATATAAATTGGTCAATTCGTCAGTGACGGCCAATTCAAAAAAATGCTGCTTCTCTAAGGAAATACGAATGAAATTATAGGTGGCCACACCCAGATAACTTCCCAAAAGGGAAAGTAAAGGTAAAGAAAAATCGATCCAGACGCCTCTTTTAAAAAATAAAAAGTCTGTGATAAAAGATCCAACCCCTACAGACATTATTGAGAAGGCTTCTCTGACAGGTCTTTTCCCCGAGAGTGATAAAGGTGGAATTAAGGCTAAGATATAAATAAGCAGCCAACTTATCCAAACAGGAGATACTCTCATAAATTTTTTATCCAAAACATTGCTTATCGTAGTAGCCAGAAGTCCTACGCTCGGATATTGGGGTTCTAAGGGGGTCGGCTTTATATCGGAGACGCCGATAGCCGTGGTTACGGCCACAAGGCATATGCTATCTTTGAAAGGGGTTAAATCTATTGCCGGTGTTTTATTTTCTGAAATATCCTGATAAGCCTTTAGAACCTCTACAAAAGAGTAATGTTGGAAGGTCTGGTTCCACTTTCCCAACCAGTTGATCAACATTTTATTTCCCTCTATGAGAGGGATTTTTATCTCTTCTTCAGGGTTGGAAAGGAAAAGATAATCAGGGGTTATCTGATCGATTTTTAATCCCGAATAATCCATGGCGATTTTTAAGGCCATATGAGGGTAGTGCCCTCTTTTTCCTTCAAAAAACAAAGGGATACTTCTCACCCGGCCATCCATGTCGAGCGAGATAGTTATGGGAAGAATTGCCCGGGTATAAGAGGAAAATTTCTCGAGGGGTAGGAGGGCTTTTTCTATATCTATATTAGACTGGTCTTGAAAGGCGAAAGGAAGATACACATTTCCCGCCTTTTTTATCGACTCACTGAATACATCATCATCTTCCTCAAATTCGGAAGAGGCTTCAGAAAATAGGATATCAAATAAGATGTATTTTGTCCCCAGGCTATTTAAAGCCTCAATCATACCGGCATGCCAACTTCTTCTCCATGGCCATCGGCCAATTTTGGAGATATTTTCATCATCGATCTCGACAATAATTATATGAGGATTATAGGCGGAAGGCCCCTTTAAATGAAATAGAAAATCCAGGCTATTCAGCTTTAAATGTGTTAGAAGGTCTGTTCCTGACAAGAGGAGTATTACGGAGGCTAAAATGAATGATAGGAAAAATGATAGGAACTTCGATTTTAAGTCTCTTTTGTGTAGGACCATACTTGTAGGAAACAATCGCCTCTCGTCCCTCAAAAGGCCAACCTCCCGCCAGTTCAAAACCTGGGGGAGGCTGATCTCGTAAATGCGGAAATTCCTCCCTGGTTTGGAGTCACAGATAGGGGTCAAGGGTTTCAGGGTTCAAGTGAATATTAACCCCAATCTACCCTTGAACCCTGGAATCCTCGAACCCTGTTGAAACCAGGAAGAAACTTACGTCGGGCGGGACTAAATGTGGATTAAGGATAGTTAATCAGTCGAAGTAGGGAGATAGACCTTCTTCATCACCGCTGGCTGAAGGGGGTTATTCCGGGGATCGCGAGGCAGGTTGACGATCTGGTCAGCCACTTCCATACCTTCCACTACTTCTCCAAAAACGGTATACTGTCCATCAAGAAATCGGGCCGGCGTTACACAGATAAAAAACTGGGAGCCGGCAGAGTTTGGGTCGCTGCTTCTGGCCATGGAAAGGGTTCCTCTTAAATGGGGTCGGGAGTTAAATTCAGCCTTAATAGTATAGCCCGGCCCACCTGTGCCATCGTTCATTCGGTTGTCATCCTTGCTTAAAGGGTCTCCGCCCTGGATCATAAAACCGGGGATAACTCGATGAAAGGTGGTGCCATCATAGAATCCTTCCTTAGCCAATTTCTTGAAGTTGGCGACATGACCGGGGGCATCTTTCTCAGAGAAGCGGAGGACAATTTTGCCCCATTGGGTCTCGATAACGGCTGACTCTTCTGTTTCAAGTTTCGCCCCCACTTCGTGGGTAGCCGGGGTTTCGGATTTCGAGTTCGCCTGTGTTTTCTCTTCTTTAATCACCGGTTGTTTTTCTTTTGCGGCACTATCTTTCACCTCAGCGGTTTTTCCCTCAAGTGGGCTCTCTTTTCCAACAGCCGCTTCTTCTTTCAGGACATCTGGTGGGACTTCCTCCTGGATAACAGGTTGTTCTTCTTCTACCATTGCTGAGGTCTCTTCTGGAACAGCTTCTTTCGCCTCTTCCGGGGCTTTACCGCAACCCAAAAACACAAACATCAGCATCGCCATCAAAAAATAGGGCGCCTTCTTGATCATTTCCTTCTCCTTTCTACTGGCGAGTAGTAATTGGGGGTGAGTAATTAGGCACTAATCCCCACCACCGTTCACCAGTTACCAAACTAATACAGGTCCAAAACCAACTTATCCGGATGCTCCGGATTTGGAATTAATCGCTGGTTTTTCAGGTCAAGCTGGAAATCGAGTCTTTCTAACGGTAATTGTCCCACTAATGCCGGGGTATCATCGGGAAGCTCCATTACATCAAATTCTGCGGAGCGATCTCTGATGGTTAATGTTGCCACGCTATATATCTTTCTTAAGACCTTCCCGTTGGCAGTATTGGCAGGCATCTCGCCCATAAGAGTCAGTCCTAATTTTTCGACTATATTCTTAGGCAGACAAAGTAATGTTGCCCCACTGTCAATTATCGCTTCTACTTCTTCTTTTCTGACCTTATCTTCCGAAATAATACCTTCTTTGACTTTAACCTCATCCACAAAATTAGTCACCGTAATTTTTTCGGTTATCTTACCCATCTAAAATACGTCTCCTTTCAATGGCCTTGTTCATCGTTTGGCCAGCGAATATTAACCGAAATCTACTTTTGAACCCTTGAATCCTCGAAGCCGGCTGAAACCGCCCAGGAACTTTCGCCGAATTGTAGTAGTTAGTATACCTAAATCTTGAAGTTATGTCAAGGGAAAAAATGCGCCCTGTATGATTAGGTAGAGAAAAGCGTAACTACTCAAGACTAAGTTAAGCAGTTAGTTGGGAGACAAAGCAAAATTCCCTCTCCCTTGATGGGAGAGGGATAGGGTGAGGGTGAAATGGGCGGGCAATATTATTACTCTTGCTAAAAACCTT